>JAYTZS010000173.1:0-4707 GCA_043741885.1 Bdellovibrio sp.
GAAACCTAAAAACAACTTTCACTAAATTTTCGATAGCACCTTGAATGCTCATGGGAACTCCTTGTTAAAAAATGGTTTGAGTCATGACCGAAAGGTCGGCCAGATTTTTATTTTTGACCGATTTCGCGGTCAGTTTGCCGATACCGAAAAAATGCAGGATCGGCACGATTTGTGTCCGCCTTCTGTCCGATAATGGAAGAAAACAGGCTAAAATGGAGAAAAGTAGGAAACACCCAACTCATAGGGTCTTCATTATTCAAGTGTCTTCTAACACTTTGAAAGAATTCAAAAATTGAATGCTTTCAAAGATTTAGAAAACCAATTTCAAAAGTCTCAAAAACCCATCGTGCCCAACGTCGGCATTTGGACTACGTGCTCGCCGATCAAAGCGGGGGATCCCTCAATGGCTAGGTAATTTCCGCTTTTGGAGATGTCGGGACCTATAATCAGGTCGGTGGCTGGGGTTCAACTAATTAGGGCAGGCGCGACCTTGGCTGCGGCCGGTGGATCTTACTCGCCAAATTCCGGAGGAGCCTTCTCGTGTGCAGGAACTTGCAATCCATAGCGTTGATTGGCGTCGAGTGAATGCAAAGAAATAAACAGCCCTGGCTTTGAAGCCAGGGGATAGAACGAACCTTCTGTTCAAGTCTATAGGACTGAACTACTTCACAAAATCAGAAATCGCCTTCTCGGCTTGGCTCATCATCTTCTTGGCGGACTTTTTTAAAGAAGTCATTGTTGTTTTTTTAGATGTTTTTTTGGAAGTCTTCTTGCCACCACTTTTAGAAGCTTTTTTAGAACTGCTTTTTTTGCTTGAAGCCGACTTTTTACTCGCTTTTTTACTCGCTGTTTTTTTCGTTGCTGCTTTCTTTGACGCTTTCTTTTTTGCCATCTTTGGGCTCCTTGAGTTTGTTGGGTTGAATTCTGATTACAATCTGACTATGCACCTTCGGGCAAGAAAAAAATGCAGACGCCTTACTTCATCGCAGAAACTTCCGGCAATGGAATTTTTGTTAACTCGGTCCGAAAATCCTGCAGCTCAGCCAGTGATTTCGAAATGATTCCCGAGTGATTCGTGAACTGCTGCCGAAGTTGGTCGACTTGAGAGTACAAAGTCGTTCGCCGGGATTGAATATAGAAAGACTCACGACAAACCGTCTGGCTTTCATTTTTCTTGGAGAGCTGATTGTAGACTTGAATGGAGGAACACTCTTGAGGTGAAGGCAAAGTGGAGATCTCTGACGTGATCAAGTGGATCTGTGGTTCAATATGACTTTGCAAGGCCGTCAGCGCGCTAATATCCACTTGAGTTTGGGCAATGGATTTTTGTAAAAACTCTTTTCGTCCTTGGTAATATTTCGGCAGAAAAGCCTCTTCTTGCTCTTTGAAGCAAACCCTCTTGTACATTTTTCCCGATGCTCCATAGCTGTAGCCAATCTCTGCTGTGCAAAATCGATTGAGGCCGTGGCCATAGCGCTCTTGCATTTGCCTTAAAATCAATTCATCGCACATCTTGAAATTGACAATATCTCCGGCCTCACCACGGCGTAAAAATCCCTCGTAGGTACAATAGCGCTCCCGCCCCGACTTAAAGCCGAGATCCAGCTGAGTTGCGTTTGTTGTGTCAATGTCCTTGCAGCTTTTGATCAGCAGGTCTTCCTCCAAATACCGGCCCTCCAAGGCAACATCTCGAGAGTGTTCAAACCAATTGGTCTTTTCACAATGCTCCTTGAGCGCCGAAGCACAGCCAAAGAGAAAGCAGCAAAAGAATGATAAAAGAAATTTGAGACGAAATGTTTTCGCGGCTGGAGCTAAAAGTGGACTTTGCATGGGTTGAGTCTAGATCTAGTTTGCAGAAAAGTTCAAGCGTGAATTGCACTGAAGCCAATTCTATAGAGCAAATCTATAGAGCAAATTTATATAGCCGAAAAATTCCTAAATCAATCAGCAGTAGACTTATTGATATTTGGATAACGCATTTTGAGACCTTTTAACTTTCCAACGATTTCTTTTGAAATCAAATAGTTCCGATACCACTTTTGATCAGCGGGGATCACTGTCCACGGCGCATGCGAAGAACTGGACTGCACAAGCATGTCTTGATAGGCAGCTTGGTACTTGTCCCAATGCTTTCTCTCTTTGAGGTCATCGACTGAAAACTTCCAGTGTTTTGTTGGATCTTTCAGCCTTGCTTGCAAGCGGATTTTTTGTTCGGGCTTTGAAATGTGCAGGAAAAATTTGAGTATCTCGGTCCCATTCTTGACCAGCATCTTTTCAAAATCATGGATCTGTTCGAACCGGTCGGAAAATAGATCCTTACCATCTTGCACAGATTTGGGCAAATGCTGGAATTTTAAAAGCTCAGGATGCACTTTCAGTGTTGTGACATCTTCATAATATGAGCGATTGAAGATTGCGACAGAACCGCTTTCTGGAGCCGCGCGATGACATCTCCAGAGAAAATCGTGTTTGAGCTCTTCTTCCGAAGGTTTTTTAAACGAGTGCACCTGTACTCCCTGAGGGTTTGCTCCAGAAAAAATATGATGAACAGTGCCATCTTTTCCACTGGCATCAATCCCCTGCAGGATAATCAGAAGGGAGTGCCTATTTTCGGCGTACATTAAAGCCAACAGTTGATTCATCTCCAACAGAAGTTCTTCCGTCTTGTGAACCGCGTGCTGCTTTTGGCTTTTACGGAATCCGTCAGTCGAACCTGGGTCGATATTTTTTAATTTAAAATTTTTCATTTATTTTGCAACTTGAGAGAGCTCTCGCTCTCTCAGATCGAAACTTTCTTTGGCCGAC
The DNA here is from genome assembly GCA_043741885.1 of Bdellovibrio sp. Lineage (GTDB taxonomy): Bacteria > Bdellovibrionota > Bdellovibrionia > Bdellovibrionales > Bdellovibrionaceae > 21-14-0-10-47-8. The sequence continues at coordinate 2,806 of JAYTZS010000173.1, forward strand.
AAAACATGCGACAAAACATGCGACAAGGTGTGGACATGGATGTTGGAACAATCCCGCACGACAAGCCGAGAAGTCCCTGCCTTCTCAGCAATTGTCCTGAGAATTTGCTTTTCACCGATTTTATCTTCGTGACCGCCAATGATGATCAGGCTCCCTCGCGTTGCCATATTGATTCTCCCGGTCGGGTTATTTTCCCCATCAGTCAACAAAATTTGCACCAATGGTCCTCATTCTGAGCGATCTATTCGACTTACGAAGACCTATCGCAATCGCAATGCCAATCTCATTCAAAGCAAACTTTCAGTGGTATTCAACAAACCCGAAGTCAGACTCTGAATGTTCTTGAATGCACCGTCTTACTTTAGGATAAGTTCCATTTGAATATCGCAGCGCTCATAGTGAGTCGCCGGGCCCAGAACTTTTTTGAATCCCAATTTTTCATAAAGTCGAATCGCCGGCCTCAAAATCGTGTTGCTCTCGAGATAAATTCGCTGAGCCGAAAGCGAGATGGCTTGATCAATTACAGCTTCACTCAGAAGCCAACCAATATTTTTCCCACGCATCTCTGGCGCCACTGCCATCTTGGCAAGCTCAAATCCTTGCAAATCATCCCGCCGGATCAAAGCACAAACTCCGACAGGCCTCTTCTGAAAGAGAGCAACAAAAATAGACCCGCCTCGATCCAGAATGTATTCCTGCGGATGGTCAAGCACCTCGTAATCCGGCTCTTCCATTTTGAAATAGTTTAGGATCCATTCCTCATTGAGCTTTCGAAACGCTACTTTGTATTTCGTATCGTAGGGCACAACATGAATATTTGGATCTACGAGATTCTTTGCAGATGACATTCGCAAATCTTACTTGATCCATAGGAGGAATTGGCAAGCTCTCACTTTAATTTTATCGTGGGGGCTAGGACTTGGTGACTGAACCTTCCGGATCAACGCAAAATTCCTGGCTAATTTTATTTTGTTGGAGAGTTTCAAGCAGTTGTTTTGACGGACCCTGCCAAAAGCGCTATTTTGACCTCTAATGAACGAATCCCAAAACCTCTCAAGACCACAGTTCGTGAGCTTCCAAGGCAAAATAAATCTTGTTTTCACCGACTCCCACTTAGAAGAAGTGTCAAATGACCTGAGTGTGGCAAAAGAACTCGGATTTGATACCGAAACAAAACCAAGTTTCCGCAGGGGAGAGGTGTATCAAGTGGCGCTGGTTCAATTGGCCACTGAATCTGATGCTTATTTGATTCGTCTTCACTCAATCAAAAAATTTGATCCGCTCAAAAAAATATTTGAAAATAGAAATATCCTCAAGGTCGGTTTGGCCCTTCGGCACGATCTCAAGCAACTGCAAAAACTGTTCGCCTTCTCGGCTGAAAATTTTGTCGATCTGCAAGAGGTTGCAAAATCCAAAGGCCTGAAAAATTTTGGTCTCAAAGGCTTGACCGATGAAGTGCTGCAAATGTCCCTCACCAAAGGCCCAAAACTTACCAACTGGGAAGCTCATACTTTATCAGAACAACAACTGACTTACGCCGCCACGGACGCTTGGATTGGCCTGCAGATCTACAAGAAGTTGAAGGCCGGCGACCAGCCTTGAGTATCATTTTGGGCCGCCAAGCTAGTAGCCACTTGCTCAATTAAATATGCGCATATACCAACCGAATTTTCCTTGGACTTCAAGAATAGCTGATTAATGAGGCTCGACGGATCTACAGATGCTGGAAAAATGGACAGAGGTGTGACTGAGCAAGGCACACTTGTTTTCCCGGACTCATCATGAACGACCAGGTACGCACCGAAAAGTATTTAGTGCCGCCTGTTGTTATTTCTGCTCTTCGAGCTTGGCATAGACTTCGACCGCAAACTCGTTTGGATCTTCAAAACAGAGGTATTCTCC
>JAYTZS010000174.1:0-4701 GCA_043741885.1 Bdellovibrio sp.
GGCAAAGATGGACTTGATGAGGTCTTGGGCAACCGCATTTTTAGATTCGATCTGATATTCGACATTTTTAAATTGGTTGTTCAGCGTGAAGTTGAAATCTTTGAGACCGACCAACTGACCCTTGGAGGTTAGAGATCCATTGGCTTTTTGGAAGGCGATTTGAACATCGGGAGTGTTGACCAGTTGCTTTGCTTGAATTGCGTAGGTTCCAACCTTGAAATCGTAATCAATCTGGCTGATGGCCTTTCTGTTGTCGACAGACAAGTGTGCAAGAAGGTCGCTGACGTTCATGCCCGGGAAGTCGCCGGAAATTTGAGCTTCCGTGGGAACCTTTGTCAGCACTTGATTGGAGGTCACGTCGGTTATCAAGCCTTTCAAGTTTCCGGACTGAGGGTTGGCTCCCGCCTGAGAGCTGATTGAGATTTTTTTGATCCAGAACATGGGATAAGAGTGACCATTGCTAAATTCGTAAGTGGTCCCGACGGCTCTTTTTCGAGGTTGCAATTCAGGATCGGGTTCAGCGTCACCTTTGCCTTTTTTCAAGAGGTTGGGTGGTGCGTATTTGGTGAAAAGTTTTTTGTACCGATTGAACTGATTTAAATACGGAGAGAGGTAGGAATAAAAAATACTTTCAGAGAGGGATTTTGCGTCCATTTTGGGAATATGAAAACGAGCTTCCAGATCTTGAATGTCTTTTTTCACCATGGCATCGAGGTCTTTGACATCTTGATCCATGCTTTTGAGATCGGTGGAAAGTTCATTGGAAGTGGCTTGAACAGACTTGTATTTTGAGTCGGCCTCTTTGAGGATCGCGTCGATTTCCTGCAAGGACTGCTGAAGTTCCTGGGGAGACTTGAAGTCCTTTGTTTTGACTTTGCCTAGGCGGTCACCCAGAGACTGAATTTCTGGACCCTTGGGGAGGGATTGGATTTTATCCCGCCACCTTTTTTGCTGCGCTTGGTACTTGCCTTCAAGCTCTTTCAGTTTTGCTTTAGACGGAAGGCTTCCTTCGATTTTGCCAAGCTGAGCTGAGCTGGAGGTGCCGCCTAAAGCCGAGGCGAGGTCGCCAATGACGTTGTTGTTGTACTTGGACTCGACAGTGCCCAGGGCTTTGTCTTTAACTTTGTCGAGTGCGCTGGGACCGCTGTCGTCTGCTTTTTCGAGCTCTGGAGGTTTGACTTTGCCTGGTGATTTCCGAGGAACGTCGATCTCGATTTGCTCGACGGCCATTTCGTTGACCACGAGCTGGGCTCGAAGCAAGGCATCCCAGAGCACTCCGAATCGAATGTCACCAATGTCGACCATGTTGTGGGTCGGTTTCTCGGCGTTTGTAACTTGAATTCCTTGGGCGCGAAAAGTTCCATTGAAAACACTGGTTTCAAGTTTGTCGATATCGACTTCGGCTCCGAGAAGTTGGTATCCGGCAAATTCAAAGGCTTTTTTCAGATGGTGATCGAAAAAGAAATGAAAATAGAGAACTGTCACTGCAACAACAATGACGAAAGGAACGACGGCTTCGGTGCGAATGAAGCCCTTCTTTTTTTTGATCTGCTTTTTGATCTGCTTATTGTTCGGTGGAGTTTCCGGTGGAGTCTTTGTCTCTTCCATATTGATTCCTTTGTATGAGCTTCAATTAGCCGTAAAGGTGCTGGTATTTTGAATACCACTGGTAAATTGAAGTTCCGGCCCAAAATTTCCAAATTTTTGAATTCTTGTAGCGAGCAACCACTGTTTCTCGATATTTCACGATCAGGGCTTTGAAGAGAAAGAAAGAAGGGACGACTAAAACCCAGGAAATGACCGCAGAGCCCATCACGATGGAATTATTGAATCGAGTCATTGGAACAAAGGGGATGTTGTAAAGGGTGATAAACAAGGGGCGCAGGCTCGAAGACTCAAGAATAGAGCGCCCCAACGGGTCTGTGATGGGATCAAATAGAAATGCGATAAACTTGAAAAAAAAGGCGGAGAGGAAGGCTGCTCCCAATTGGACTCGGAAAAAGAAACAGCAAAAAATAACGAACAAGGCCTGAATGGATAGAATCGGCGAGAATCCTAAAATGACTCCGAGGGCGAGACCCGCTGCCAACTGATTGGTGGCCGTGTCGGAGTTGAGCAATTGAAAAAACTGGAAGAGTTGCTTGAGTAGGAGTGTCATTCAGATTTCTCCGTTTGCAGATTAGAAAATGTCGGCGAGTCAGCTGCCGGCTTTTTCAATTTTTTAGAAATTCCAAGATAAAAATAGGCTCCGATGAGACCGAAACTGAACTGAACAATTTGCGAAGCCGTGGTTGCTGCGGCTCCGATGGGCCCTGCTCCCGGACGGACGGTATTGAAGAGAAAATAAGTTGCCGCCTGGCCGACACCAACTCCAGCAGGGGAAACGGGGATGGCTTGAATCATAGAGGCGATGGGGATCACGAAAAAATAAACACTCAGGGGCATGTCTGTGTAACCCAGGCCGTAGCCAGCGACGATGAAAAATAAAATCGCAAAAATCTGTGCCACGACGCTGAGGAAGAAAGTGATGAAAAAAGTGTTCTTATGGTGGCGGTAGAGCATCAGGTATTCGTAGGTTCGCAGAAGGACCGAGCCCTTCGGGAGTCTGTTGAGGATGGCGTCCACCCATTTCAGCTCGTACAGGCGTCTGGAAAAAATTTGTGCCCAGAGCACGATAAAGGCAGCCATGATCAGGCTCAGCATCTGAAAAATAACTAGAAATTCTCTGGTCGATGAGACGATATCCCAGCGGTAGATCATCATGGCCAAGGCGATAACTAGCATGGAGAACAGGCCTATCAACCGATCCATAAGGATTGTCAGGGCTGCTGAAATTTTGGCGTGAGGAGAGGCGTGGGCGATGTAGTAGCCCTTGACCAGATCGCCGCCGACTCCCCCAGGAACTGCAAAGTTAAAAAATGTGCCGATCAACGTCAGCTTCATGCCAGTGGCAAAGGTAATAGGTAGATTTTGCGAGTGAAGAAATTTTCTCCAGCGCTCGACTCCGATAGCCAGTCCTGAGCCAATGCACAAAAATCCGATCAGCAAAAAAGGAAAGGTGAGCAGACGGCTGAGAGAATTGAACTCAAGTTTCCCACTGCCAACCAACCAATAAATTAACGCCACTGAAAAGAGAACTTTCAGGCCTTGAGTCAGTAGAGTTTTTGCTTTTTTCTGCATTCTTTTCCCCAGCGAGCCATGCCTTTGTGCGGCGACAGAGATCGCAAGTTGAGAAGATAACTTAGCTCGCTTGACGAGATCAAGAAATGGATCTGGTTTTTTGACGCGAAGATTGTTCTGGTTTGGTAATTGAAGTAGAGTGGAGGCTTGTCTAACATCTTATTTTAGTAGGTATCTCATGAAAGTGACCGAGCATCTGGAGCGCGCCAAAAATCCACTTTTCAGTTTTGAAATTGTGCCGCCATCTCGAGGACGCAGTGTTCAGGACATTATTGATGTGGTCGAAATGTTAATTCCCATGCAGCCGCCGTGGATTGATGTGACGGCGCACTCGTCGGTGGCGTATTATAATGAATCAGCTGACGGCAGTATCAAACGCCGAATTATGAAAAAGCGTCCCGGCACCATCGGAATTTGTGGAATCATTCAGAACCGATTCAAAATCGATACAGTGGCGCATATTCTTTGTCAGGGTTTTACTCGTGAAGAGACTGAAGATGCTTTGATTGAGCTGGGGTATTTGGGATTGCACAATGTTTTGGCTTTGCGTGGTGATTATCTGAATTTTCAAAAGCCGCTGTCCAAAGACCGCACGGCGAACAGTTATGCGAAAGATCTCGTGATCCAAATGAAGGATTTAAAGCGAGGGCAATACCTGGAAGAAATGGCCGAAAATGCCAAGCTTGATTTTTGTGTGGGAGTTGCCGGATATCCAGAAAAACATTTTGAAGCGCCAAATTTAAAGCATGACGTCGAGCATTTGAAGAAAAAAGTGGATGCAGGTGCTGATTACATTGTGACTCAGATGTTTTTTAATAACCAAAAATATTTTGAGTTTGTTCAGGCTTGCCGAGATGCTGGAATTCAGGTGCCGATTGTTCCCGGCTTGAAGATCTTGCGATCCGTTGAGCAACTGCGGTCCATCCCAAAGAACTTTTTCGTTGATATTCCAGAAGCACTTTCGGAAGAGCTATCAAAAAATCCGAGCCACGCTGTTGAAATTGGAATGAAGTGGGCTGATAAACAGGTGGCGGAATTGCTCAGTCACAAGGTTCCTTGTGTGCATTTTTATGTGATGAACGACTGCAAAAATGTGGTCGATGTGGTTCGGAAATACAAGTAGGTTCCAGTGAGTTTAAAGAAATCGGCTGTCTGGCTTGAGCTCGAGCAGCTGCTTAAAAGCAAAATTTTATTTATTGATGGCGCTATGGGAACCATGGTGCAGCAGTATCATTTGCAAGAAAAAGATTACCGAGGCGAAAGATTCGCTGAACATTCGATTGATCTCAAAGGGAACAATGATCTGCTCTGTTTGACTCAGCCACAGATTATTGCAGAAATTCATCGACAGTACATGGAAGCTGGAGCGGATATCATTGAAACAAACACTTTCAATGGCACCACAATCGCCCAGGAAGATTATAAACTGGAAGCTTTGGTTCCAGAGATCAACCGAGAAGCTGCTCGGATTGCCAAAAAAGAAGCTTTGGCCTTTCACCAGAAGACCGGCCGCAAAGTTTA
>JAYTZS010000175.1:0-4694 GCA_043741885.1 Bdellovibrio sp.
ACTTTGCCAGTAATTAGTTATTTCTTTCAGTGAAATCAAATGCCAATCTTCTAGCCCGAGATAAAGTACATGGCTAGCCTGGTTCTTAAAATCGTGAGACAGAGCGGAAATCCAGGCGAATAAGCTGCCAACAATTTGGTTTTTATCTTCGCGAAAAGGCTGATTCAGATGATCAAGAAAGTTCAGTGGAGCTTTAAACTCTTCGAGACTTTTGCTGAGGTCTTCACAGTGCTCAGTGAAAGCCCCAGAAAGGCAGGCATTGATCACATTTTTTCTCCACGTCGGCATTTCATCTAGGGACGAACTCTCCCGGATGCAGGCGAAAACCTCGTAGCCTTGTTCTCGAAAGTAATTGGCTGCCTTTTTTTGGTGTTCAGGATTGAGGTGAGAAAATAACAAGTTGATGCAAATTCTTTTCACCAAAAGCGATTTGAATTTTTCATGTAAAATTTCTAAATCCGAAAGCTGCAGAGCTTTAAGAACTTTTCCGTCCGAAGAAATTCTCTCATCAATTCCAAAAACCAAATCTTTCGAAGCCAAAGCTTCCTGACGAAATGGTTTCAGATCAAACGATGCCGGTAAAATCGGTTGACGTAAAATCGGCCATGTTTCAAAACCCGCAGTGACCACCTGGGCCACGGTCCCACCGAGTTTGGAGTCTAAAATTTTTTCGAGATAGCGAGAGCTCACGGTCAGTTCAGTCGGGTTGCCGTGTTCTAACCAGAATTTTTTCAGAGAGTTTCCAAGTGGTTCCTGCGGCAGATAAAAGCGTTTACGCGCTTTCAGTGCGTGATTTTCGAAAAGTCCAATCTCGGCAAAGGACAGGCCCACTTGGAGAAATGCTTGCATCAACATCCATCTCAGTTTCTACTTGATTCGATTGAAATAATAGCTACAACTAATCGCCGTCGGACCATGTTAAATAAACCAAATCTTAACATCAAGATTTCAATTCAAAATGGCAAAGAATACGAGCAAATAACACGAGCAAATAACACGAGCAAATAACACTGACCGAAAGGGTTTCATGAAAGTCTCTGAGGCCATTCTTAATCTGACTCCCTACAAGCCGGGAAAGCCAATCTCGGAAACCAAACGAGAGTACGGCTTAACCGATGTGATCAAGTTGGCGAGCAATGAAAATCCATTGGGAATTTCGCCGCGAGTTCGCGCTGCCCTGATTGGGTCACTTGCCGAAGCGCATCGCTATCCTGACGCGTCATGTTTTGCTTTGGTTCAGAAGATTTCTCAACTGTGGAAAATTTCGCCAACTCAAATTGCAATTGGCAATGGTTCGGACGAACTGATCGATCTTTTGATTCGAATTTATTGCGAGCAAGGTGATTCTATTTTGACCAGTGAAGCGGCTTTTGTGGCTTACAGCGTTCGAGCAGGAGCCTCTCGAGTAAAGGTCCAGAGAACTCCACTGAAGAAAAATTATCAAATGGATTTGAAGGCTATGGCTGAGGTCTTGAGAAAAAATCGAGACAGTAAAAAAATACGATTGGTTTTTCTACCCAATCCAAACAATCCGACTGGAACCTATCTGCCGGCCTCCGAAGTGGATCAGTTTCTCAAAGAATTTGGCAACCATCCAGATCTGCTGATTGTTTTTGATGAAGCCTATACTGAATTCGTGCGAGCTCACGATTACAACTCTTCACAAAATTATTTAGCTCAATTCAAAAACATTGTTGTGCTGAAAACTCTTTCAAAAGTTTATGGATTGGCCGGGCTGCGAATCGGCGTTATGCTGGCCCCACCAGAGACGATCGAATTGATCAACCGGGTGAGGACTCCGTTCAACGTCAATGAACTAGCGCAAGTGGCGGCGCTGGCAGCAATAGATGATTTTGAATTCATTCGAAGAACCTGTGAATTGACTTGGCAGGGCTTAGATTATTTTTACCAGGAACTGCAATTGTTGAAGCTTCCTTATGTCGAGTCCCAAGGTAATTTTGTGATGTTTGATACTTTGAGAGATGTCACGAAAGTGAATGAGGCCTTGCTCAAGCGGGGAGTGATCTTGCGGCCGATCTTAAATTATGGATTCAAGACAGAAATGCGAATGAGTGTTGGCATGCCTGAAGAAAATCGACGGGCGATTGAAGCTTTGAAAGCTGTGCTTGCGGAAATTCCAGTGATTCAAAGCTCAATCTTGAAATGATTATTGAAACAGAATTGGAAAAAAATATGGGACGAGTCGTAACAATCGATGGACCGGCTGCTTCGGGAAAAACCTCAGTGAGCCGCGAGCTTGCGCGTAGATTGGGTTGGTTTTGGGTTTCAACTGGAGCTTTTTATCGGGGCCTTGCCTATGTGGCTCAGCGCTTGAGCTTGGATTTATTAGATGAAACCGGACTCAGTGAGCTTTCAAAAAGTCCAATCTGGCGAGTCGAAATGGCAGAAAGCAAAACCCGAGTTTACTTTCAAGAAGAAGATGTGACTGACCAGATTGCTCGAGAAGATGTCGGAAACATTGCCAGTAAAGTCAGTCATTTTCCGAATGTGCGAGCTGGCTTGCTCGAAGGACAACGGGATTGCCGAGCTCGAACGGAAGGCTTAGTGGCAGAAGGACGGGATTGTGGAACGGTCGTGTTTCCAACGGCCGAAGTGAAAATTTATCTGACTGCAAGATCTGAAAATCGAGCCGAGAGAAGAGCCAAAGAACAAGGACTGTCAACGGAGTCGTTGATGGAAGAACAGAACCAAAGAGATCATCAGGATTCAACCCGGAAAGCAGCTCCCTTGCAAGTGCCCGAAAAGGCTTTTGTCGTCGACACAACTTCTATGAACTTTGAACAAGTGGTGAAGGAAGTGGAGCGCATCGTCCGGCAAGAATTGGGGAAACCAGTTCAAATTTGCTAGCAATTAGAGCACTGGGACAAATAAAATTTACTTTGGTCGGGTAAATAAGAGACTTCAGTCGGCAATAGATAAGAGACTTGAGGCCACAATAAATACGACAAGTGTCCAGTTCTAAACTGCCACCTGCTTATATGTTAGGGTACATAGATGTAGTGCGTTAATCTCGGGGAGCTATAGAAGCTTCAGGGAGGAAGCACGAATGATAAAAAACAAAATGACTGTTCGGTCTCTATATAAGTTTTCCCTTAAAAAAATGCTTCTGACTCTTGCAGCTATTGCCATCCCATTCGCGGCAATGACTCTCGCTAACCAGACGGCTCATGCAGAATTAGCCATGACCTCATCTACAAGCACAACTGCTGCTCCCGCTCAGAAAGAGTGGACTTTTCTACTTTTCCTGAACGGCAATAACAGTCTGGATGATTACGGCGATTTGAATATCAATCAGATGGAAGAAGTAGGATCAACAAACCAGTTGAACCTGGTAGTTCAATGGGCGTCTTTGGCCCGTCAAACCACCGAGAGATTGCTGGTTAAAAAAGACTCAGACCCAGGCAAAGTAACTTCACCCATTGTTCAACACATGGGAAATGTCGACATGGGCAATTATAAAAACCTAGTTTCATTCGTTCAATGGGGAGTTCAGAACTATCCGGCCAAACATTACATGATCGCAGTTTGGAATCATGGAAATGGTTGGCACTTGATGAACTCAGGCAATTCAAACTTTCACGTCAACGACATCTCTTTTGACGACAACACTGGAAACAAGATCACGACTGAGCAGCTGGGTCTCGCCATGGCCGAATCAGCAAAAATTATCGGACACAAAGTGGATGTGTACGGCAGTGATGCTTGTTTGATGGCAATGGGTGAAATCGCAGCGGAATTAAAAAACTCGGTTAGCTATTTTGTCGGCTCCGAGGATGTGGAGCCAGGCTATGGATGGCCGTACACTCCTTTTATCAGCCGCTGGGCCAAGAACCCAAGCGCTTCACCCAGAGATGTTTCTGTGTTTATAACAGAAGAGTATTTGAAATCCTACGATGGCGGAGTCTACGGTTCCATGGATGTGACTTTCTCTAGCATGGAGATGGCTCAGTTCGGCCCCTTCCTAGATTCGATGAAAGTTTTGAACACGTCTCTGACTCAACTTTCAGCTAGTGACTTGGCAACTGCGAAAGCTGCTGCCGATTCAACTCAAGCTTATACGTTGGGTGATTACAAAGACCTGGGTGATTTTATCACCAGAATGCAAAGGGCAAAAGTGCAAATGAATTCAAATGTTCTGACGGATGTTAGGCAGTCGATTCAAAGGCTGATCGTCTCTGGTGGAGGCACTGGACACTTCTCTACTGCCAAAGGAATTTCATTGTGGATCCCAACTCAAAGTTATGAGCTTTCCTCATATCGAGAGCGTTACTCTCAGTTGTCGTTCAATCTTTCAACGGGCTGGTTGGCGTTTCTTGATTTAATCAATAAATAAGATCGACTCGCTTATTTGAAATTTGCCGCGAGGCTGAGCGGCCAGCGGGATCGGCCTAGAAACGGAACTCAGTTTGAGTTCCGTTTTTGTTTTTGAATCTTCTTCCACCTTTGAATTAACAAATTAATTTCAGAAAATCTTGGCCTCTCCGGAGATGGAGGAGGCTTGTAGAAAACTTCTTCATAAATCTGTTGAAGGGATTGAAAAAAATCTGAATTTTGAGTGTCTTGGAGGCAAGCCTGCTGCAGCAAGCTGACAGGTGCAAGCGATGGCGCGGCATGCCCGGTTTTCGACTTCTGAAAGTAATAAATTTCGTCGATCAATTCCAGCAGCTGATTCT
>JAYTZS010000176.1:0-12792 GCA_043741885.1 Bdellovibrio sp.
GATATTTTCAGAGAGATACACACTCATCTGCAGAGATTCGCCCCACAAAGTCAGAACATGCTGAAGGTTTTGTCCGACCAGGAGGACCGCGCTAATAACTGAAAAACTGGCTGTGAGGATCAAGGCTGTTGAGAACTGGAGAGCTCTTTTTTTCATCGCACATCTCCGGAGATCAAACCGTCAGAGATGGCCAGGGTTCTCTTTTTCCGGCGCTTGACCATTTCGTGATCATGGGTTGCGACAAATACAGTTGTGCCTTGAGCGCAAACTCGCTCCAGCAAGTCCATGATCTCTTCACTCAATCGCGGATCTAAATTTCCAGTGGGCTCATCGGCGATCAGAACTCCCGGCTGATGAATCAACGCTCTGGCGATCGCCGTCCGCTGCTGCTCTCCACCAGAGACAAATTCTGGAAGTTGATAGGCTTTGTGCGACAGCCCCACTTGTTCCAGAATATCGGAGACTCGAGTTTGAATTTGCTGAGGGCGATCACCCCGCACTTGCAGCGGCATCGCCACATTTTCAAACAAATTCCGATTTTTTAGGAGCTTGAAATCTTGAAATACGACGCCAATTTTTCGGCGAAAAAATGGAACTTCACTTTCACCCAACCCCGATAGATCATAACCAGCTACTTGGATCATTCCAGAGGTGACTTTGTCGAAAGCTGACATCATTTTGAATAAAGTTGTCTTGCCGGAGCCACTGGGACCGGTCAGAAAAACAAACTCGCCTTTCTCAATACTGAGATCAATATTTTTCAAAGCATGAACGGGACCTGGATAGGTCTTATAGACGTGAGAGAATTCAATCATCTCTCGATTTTAAAACTGCATTTGATTCTTGTCTCAAACCATCAGGTCGAGTCCCGACTTCAGCCCGGTCCAGATTTTCATCAAACCAAAACAGCACATCCCAGCACCCGAGCATCAAGCGGAGAGCAGACCCCTGCCGACAAAATCTATTTAAAAGTTCCAGTGAAAAGCTGGTCGAGCACGCGATTGTGCTGAAGCTTGAGCGCCGACTGCAACGCATCCGAAGTCCGAATCGAAGCGTGCTGAAGCGCCTCTTGATGAGTCATCTTAATCGTCCTAATCACAGCCCCATTCAAAAAAATCCGACTAACCAGATAAGGGTTCTGTTCACCACAATCCTCAGTCTGCACATGATAGCTCTGTCCTTTAACTTGAATGTCCGAATTGTAACCCTTTTGCATCCCGCAATTCTATCACCGCCCCTCCACCCGAAGCAATTTTTTGCGTCGGATGTTGCGGTTTGATGCTTTGAATTCAAAACGGGACCTGTCGTCGGGGCCCCAGGTCGGAATTGGAATTTTACTTTGAGGATTCGGCGCTCTCATCGGCAGGCGCATTTTTAGTTCTACGACTCAAAGCTTGTTGGCAAGTGGATGAGATTGGGTATTCTTTTAATTCTTTCCCTTTTGGGTCTTTTTCTATTGATGGTTCTCTTTCTGGCGTAATTCTGCAAACGTCAGAACAGTCAGCTGTTGAATATTTCGCTTGAGCTGCGGCCACATCACTATTTGACTTTGTCGTGCCAGGTGTTGGCGGTGTTTTCTGATATTTATCTAAATCATTGCTCGCCGTTTTGACGGCTAAATCCGCTTTTTTTAGACTGGAGTTTAAAGTTGCCGTTTCTTCCTTAAACAGAGCAGTTGCATGATCGAATTCTTGATTCTTCAGATCAGCAGCGATTTGGATATTTCGGTCAGACAAGTCTTTCTTTTTTGCCGCTTCTGCTATGGTTTGTGCTTTCTGTGTCATCATAAGAGCTTTGGTTTTTTCAAGTCGAGATTTTTGGTCTTTCAGAATCGCGATTTGGTTATCTAGTGAGGCCATTTTCAAATCATAAGCTTTAGACTTGTTATCTCTGGCTCTTAGAACTTTATTTGCACATATTTGCCAAAAATCTTGCACATCTTTTTTCTGAGAGGCCGATCTGGAATTTGCAGTCCCCATGCTACCGGAAAGAGAACTATTAGAGAGACCCCCCGACGTGTTCAATTTTAATTTGGCTTGGTATTCTAAAGTTGAACTTTTGCAGCTAAGTAACTCGGCTTTATAATCATCGACTTGATTGCCTCTTTCTGTGATCAATTGCGACTTCGTATTCATTGCATCGATTGTGTCGGATTGAAGCTTCGCTAATTTTTCTTCCATTGCATTGATGCTTTCGTCAGTCTTTGTCTCCAATATTTTCTCATCATCCTTCATTTTTTGTTCCGCCTCTTCTTTATCTTTTTTCAATTGCAAGAGGTCTTTATTTTGGTCCTTTTTCTTTTCGGCGATATCCTTTTTAGTTTTGAGGACTTTTTCATTTAATTCAGCGACATGAGTTTCTGCGTCTTTCAATCCAGTTTTAAATTCTTTTAAATCGCTTTTGTATTCTTTGTAGTTCAAAGGTGTACATTTCGCACTGTTGCCTTCGCTTGTGATATCAAAAAGGTTGGAGCCTAAACCAAGGGGATTTTCTTGCGCCTGTTCGGCCGAACATGAATCCAGAGCATCACCGCATCCGGCATTGGTTTTTGAAATTCCTGCCTCTTTGCACGCAGAGTAAAAATCACCAGCAGCCTTATTCATTTCTTTTACTGCCGCATTACATGCATTTTTATCTCCCTGAACTCGGGTTCTCTCGGCTTGTGAATCGGAAACCCCCATCCCCAAAAAGCCGCCTCCACTAGGCGCCGGCGCTACGGGAGCTGTGGTCGTACCTTGCCCCAACACCACAGACCCAACTCCGAGATTGAGTACGACTCCAGCAATTGCCAATGTTCTAGACAGTGAAAAGCGACTCATTTGATCCCCCGTGACTACCATTAAAATAAGCAAAATGGAGACCTTGCTTTGGAAGGTCTCGGGCTTGAGCTTCATTATGTGTCTCAAAATGGGAAATAGGTACGGCGTGGCTTCGGATTCTAGACTGCGGTCCAGCACAGCCATGCGCGGCTACTTTCTTTGCAAATTTGTCCTTAACATAGAGAACTATGAAAAAAATCATCATTGGTTTGGTTGTTTTAGTTTTACTTGGGGTCGGTGCAATTTATGGTGTCATTCGGTATGTGAAGTCGGGTCTTCCGACGATGATTACTTTGGATGATTATCAGCCTCTCTTGGTCACCAAGGTTTTTGATCGCAATGGAAAAAATATTGGCGAGTTTTTTCGTGAGCGTCGGGTGCTGATTCCTTACAAGGATATTCCTAAAGATGTGGTCAATGCGTTTTTGGCAGCTGAGGATGATTCGTTTTTTCATCACAAAGGAATTAATTATTTAGCGATTTTGCGGGCGCAGTTGGCCAATATCCGTGCGGGGCATACGGTTCAAGGGGGGTCGACGATCACTCAGCAAGTGGCGAAGACTTTGCTTTTGACCAATGAGCGGACCATGCTTCGCAAAGTGAAAGATGTTTTGCTAGCGATTGATATGGAAGAGCATTTGTCCAAAGAGGACATCTTGTATTTGTATTTGAATCAGATTTATTTTGGTCAAGGAGCGTATGGAATTGGCATGGCTTCTGAGACTTATTTTCGCAAAAATGTGAAGGATTTGAAGCTTGAAGAGCTGGCGATCCTTGCCGGACTGCCGAAAGCTCCTTCGGCTTACTCGCCGGTAACCAATCCGGTGCGGGCGAAAGAGCGTCAGGTTTATGTTTTGAATCGAATGGCTGAAGTGGGTTTCATTAAAAAAGAGCAAGCGGATTTCGCTGCGAAACAACCGGTGACTGTTTTTTTGCGGGAGAATTACCAAGAGTTTGCACCCTTTTTCCTGGAAACAGTCCGCCAGTTGCTTGTCGCCCAGATCGGGGAAGAAGCCGTGCTGGACAAAGGCTTAAAAATCTATACAAGCCTCGATTTAGAAAAACAATTGGCCGCTCAGGAGTCCCTGATCCAGGGCCTCAAAGATCTCGATAAGCGCCAAGGTTTTCGTGGTGCCGCGAAAAATATCACGGATCCCAAAGAAGTCGGCGAGTTCCTGACAAAAAATCGAAATAAGTTGATCTCTGATACGACTGCCGCGCGGATAATCAAACCCGATGGCAAATTCAACGACTACGGGCCGCTCGATTTGAAATATGATTTGAAAACCAAAGGTCTTCCCTTTTATTTGAAAGCAGGAGCAATCACCGACGCCGTTGTATCCAAAGTCGATGATTCATTAGGGTTGGTGTATGTGCGAATCGCCGATATCGAAGGAATTGTTGATCTTGAGTCGATGAAGTGGGCAAGAAAACCCGACGGCAACAAACGCTATGATCTGGACACG
Organism: Bdellovibrio sp.; assembly: GCA_043741885.1. GTDB lineage: Bacteria > Bdellovibrionota > Bdellovibrionia > Bdellovibrionales > Bdellovibrionaceae > 21-14-0-10-47-8. Next base: position 4,286 of record JAYTZS010000176.1, read on the forward strand.
ATCAAACGTCCATCGCAGGCTTTGAAAATGGGTGATCTGATTCATGTGAAGGTCATCGGCCCAAAGTTCACCTCCAATCGCTTGGCAAAATTGGCTGCTCCGTCGAAAAAGGGAGCTTCTGCTGTGGCACTCCCCGATTTGAGCAAGTATGCCGAAGTTCATTTGGATCAAGAGCCTGCAGTTGAAGCCTCTCTACTTTCTTTGGATCAGCAAACCCAAGATATTTTGGCAATGATTGGCGGCTACTCTTACGAGAAATCGCAATTCAATCGCGCTTTGCAGGCAGCTCGACAGACAGGGTCTTCGTTCAAGTCGATTGTTTATGCTTCGGCTTTGGATCATGGCTACACTCCATCCACGCCGATCATGGATGCTCCGATTGTATACGAAGAAGCTGCAGGCAAGGACGATGAAGAGGGCCAGGGCGATCCGAAGATTTGGAAGCCAACCAATCACTCGAAAAGTTTTGGTGGCGATATTATTTTTCGAAATGCTTTGGTGAAATCTCTCAATGTTCCGACGGTGAAAATCATCGAAGACATCGGCGTGGATTGGTCCATGCAATACGCAAAACGCTTGGGAGTCTTCTCGCCGCTGAACCCAGATTTCACTTTGGCTTTGGGTTCGAGCTCTCTCACTTTGTATGAAATGACAAAGGTGTTTTCAGAGTTCGGTCGCATGGGTAAGCGCACTCACCCTGTGATTGTTCACCGAGTTGAAGATGCCAAGGGGCAGAAAATTCTTGATCAGGTTTCATTGGATATCCGATTTGCCAAAGAAGAAGCGGAAATCGATCAGCAATTTGAGGAAAAACGAAAAGCCTATCTTGAAACCGCAAAAACTCAACCGACGCCAGAGCCTTCTGTCGAAGGCGCTACTCCCACAGTTAAAGATCCGAAAAAGAAAATCGCTATAGAGCCATTTTTGTTTTTCGAAGATCCCGAACAGTTGATCAAGCCAACAACTGCATTTTTGACCACCACTTTGCTCAAGGGAGTGATTGAAGATCGCGGCGGTACCGGTGGTGCGGCTCGAGCTCTTGGCCGTGAAGTCGCTGGCAAAACAGGAACAACCAATGGTTATAATGACGCATGGTTTGTGGGTTACACTCCTCAAATCGCTACAGGCGTCTGGGTGGGATTTGATCACGAAAAAACTTTAGGCAAGGGCGAAGTCGGAGGCCGATCCGCATTGCCAATTTGGTTAGAATACATGAAAGCGGCACATAATGACCTGCCTCAGATGACTTTCCCTGTCCCCAACGGTATTGTTTTTGCCAATATTGATAGCGAGACAGGTGAACTGGCGTCGAGCACTTCTAAGAGTATTTTGCGCCAAGCTTTTCTGGAAGGAACTGAACCGAGCTCGACTCGCAATAAAAAAGAAGAAGACACAGATTTCTACAAGCAGGATCTCTCGGAATAATTTCTGATCCTTGCTTGAGATGTGAACTTCTCTAGCAAGGATTACTGTGAAAGACATTCATCTCTGGGGAGTGAAGCAGAACAACCTCAAAAACATTGAAGTGAAGATTCCGATTGGCTCCTTCACAGTGGTTTGTGGTCCCAGCGGCTCAGGTAAATCCTCTCTGGCATTTGAAACTTTATTCGCTGAAGGGCAACGTCGTTTCATTGAGAGCATGTCCAATTACGCTCGTCAGTTTTTGAACAAAGCTCCAAAGCCCGACTTGGAAGGAGTGAACAACATCCCACCAGCTATTTCTATCGAGCAAAAAAATTCAGTGAAAAGCTCAAGGTCGACTGTTGGAACAACGACTGAGTTGATTGATTACATGCGCTTGCTGTTTGAAAAAGTTGGAGAAGCTTTCTGCCCAGTTCATCATGTTAAAACCGAACGGCAGAGTGTGACTGAAGCCGCCGACCGGGTGCTGCAGTATTTTGCTGGCAACCGCGGCTACATTTTAGTTCAAATCGGCGCTGAAACGCGAATTGCTGAAGGCAAGAAACTTCACTCTCAGTTTTTGCAAGATGGTTATTTAAGGATCTACATCGCGCCCAAGACAAAGGCGAAAGCGGAATCGAAAGTCAAAACAGTCCTAGCCAAAGTTGCCGGCAAAAAAACCAACTTTGGAGTCAAGCCCGACAACACCATCAAAGGTAAAAACGGTGAATTTCTGGCGGTGACCACAGAACCTGTTGGAGAAATCATTGAGATCAGTGGACCTGTCATGATCAAAAAGGGGCTTCCTAAAGAATCTTTCTATCTCGTGATCGATCGAACAAGCTTCAACCTTGACGAGCGCGGACGCTTGGCCGATTCATTGACCCAAGCCTATGAGGCTTCGATAAAATACAATTCCGGAATTATTTCTCGGCATTGCACAGTCATTACAGTGGATGGAAAACGCTTGGCCCTTAGCGAGGAAAACTCTTGCCCGATTTGTGGCTACACTCCGCCACCAGTGACCTCTCGTCTGTTCAGTTTTAACAGCCCCGTGGGGGCTTGCCAATCTTGCAAAGGCTTTGGCAACATTCTTGATCTGGATGAAAAGAAGGTCGTGCCCAACCCGACCTTGTCATTGTCACAAGGAGCTTTGAATCCTTTTACCATGCCAAGTGCTGAATCAGACAAGAAGCAACTATTTGCCTATGCAAAAAAAGCAAAGATTGATTTGCACACTCCTTGGCAAGATCTGCCGGCAGATCAACGAAAGACTCTGTGGGATGGAAACAAAGAATTTTTCGGAGTGCGCGGTCTGTTCGAATACTTGGAAGAAATGAAATACAAAATGCATGTGCGAGTTTTTATCTCTCGCTATCGCAGCGGCTTTCTCTGCCCAGATTGCAAAGGGGCAAGGCTTCGAAAAGAAGCACTGAACGTGTTTATTCAAGGTCAAAATATTCAAGATTTTACTGAACAAACGATTGAAGAATTGCAGCAGACATTTCTGAAAATGCAATTGAATCCGACTCAGCTCGAAGTGGCCGAAGAGGTGTTCAAGCAGATCAATTCCCGTCTAGAATTTTTAATGCGAGTTGGAGTCCACTATCTCAGCCTGAGCCGAGAGACGAGAACCTTGTCTGGTGGCGAGTATCAACGCTTGATGCTGGCCAATCAATTGGGGATGGGGTTGTCGCAAGCTCTTTATGTTTTGGATGAGCCGACGGTCGGTTTGCATCCCAGGGACAATGATCGCTTGATCTCAATTCTTAAAGATCTCAAAAATTTGGGAAACACTTTGGTTGTGGTGGAACATGATCATGACGTGATTAAAAATAGTGAAAATGTGATTGAGATGGGTCCGGGCAGTGGATATCTCGGTGGAGAAGTGGTTTATGCCGGTACCACGGCGAAATTCTACAACTCGGCAGACTCGATCACGGTTCCATTTTTAAAACCGCACGCAAAATCTTCACCTCCTCGAGCCGTTCGGCCGGTGGATATCGAAACCTACCGCTACACTTTGAACCTCAAAGGAGCCAATGGTCACAATTTGCAAAATCTCGATGTAGTGATCCCGCTGAATCGCTTGGTCGCGATCACCGGAGTCAGCGGTTCTGGTAAGTCTACTTTGGTCACCAAGACTTTGTACCCTGCTTTGGCGCGAACTTTGGATATGGAGTATTTGCCCGTTCAAGAGCACAAGTCTCTCAAAGGCAGCGACAATCTAAAAAGTGTTTTGCTGATTGATCAATCAGCTATTGGAAAATCAGCCCGAAGTTCGCCGATCACTTATCTGAAAGCTTTCGATGCGATTCGAACCATTATGTCTTCAACGATTGAGAGCAAAGCTCGGGGCTACACTCCCGGAACTTTTTCTTTGAATGTCGATGGTGGTCGCTGTCCATCCTGCAAAGGGACTGGCTACGAAGAAATCGACATGATGTTTATGGATAATGTTGTGATTCCTTGTGATATTTGTGACGGAAAAAAATATCGAGATGAAATCTTGGAAGTGAAATACAAAGAAAAAAATATCTCGGAAATTCTAAAAATGACTGTAGCTGAAGCGATGAATTTCTTTGTGGCACATCCGAACATTCGAAAGCCACTGAGTGTGTTAAAAGAAGTGGGCCTGGATTACTTGCAGCTGGGTCAACCGGCAGGGACTTTGAGCGGCGGCGAATCTCAACGATTAAAAATTGCCAAAGAGTTGTCACAAGTTCAGCAAAAGTCGACTTTGTACATTTTGGATGAGCCGACCACAGGTTTGCACTTTCGCGAAGTCGATCTTTTGATGAAAGTCTTGAACAAACTGATTGATGCAGGTGGAAGTGTGATCGTGGTTGAACACAATCAGGATGTGATTCGGGGAGCAGACTATGTGATTGACCTTGGACCCGAAGCTGGCGACAAAGGCGGCAAAATTGTTGCTATTGGGTCCCCTTCTGACATCATGAAAAGCAAAAAAAGCCTCACAGGTCAGTACTTAAAGCGCTATATTGAAGACATGAACTTATGATCAGTCCCGAAATCAAAAAAATCTTGCGTGAGTTGAAACCTCACTCAAAGACTCTTATTATAGTTGCGATCACTGGAGTCATCATGGCTGCTTGCACTGCAAGAGTTGCCATGATGGTCAAACCGCTTTTCGATTCGCTTCAGTTCAAAGACCAAAATCAGCTTTTGCAATCCGCCGCCTGGGTGGTGGCGCTTAGCTTGATTGGCGGAATCGCTCGCTACTTTCATCTTTTTTTAATGAATTTCGTCGGAGAGCAAGTCATTCAAAGACTTCGGCACCGAATGCAGATCAAATTCATGAATCTAAATTTGTCTTTCCATAATAATTTCCAAGCTGGCTCTGGCGGTATGATCTCTCGCGTCCTCAATGACATCATGGTGATCCAAAACGGACTTCGCATGTTCGCCGACTTTTTTCGCGAGCCCGTTTTGCTTTTCACTCTCTTGGGTTACATGTTTTATTTGGACTGGAAACTGACCTCGTCGCTGTTCATAGTCTTGCCACTCATTTTAATTTTTCTGAGAGCGATTTCGAAAACGATCAAAGTCCATTCGATCAAAGGTCAAGAGGATCTTGAAAAGATCACCTCGACTATCAAGGAAAGTTTGGACGGAGTCCGGGTTATTCAGTCGTTCAATTTAGAAAGTGAAATGTCCAATCGCTTCAAGCGGCAATCGATGACATTTCTTGAGTCACGTAAAAAAATTCACCAGTTGGTTGAAGTCGCAGGACCGGTCACAGAATTCACTGCCACTTTGATGATTTTAGGAATCATCACTTACATGGGACTCAAAATCTCGGCGGGTTCTGCCACCTTTGGAGACTTCGGAGCTTATGTCGCTTCGCTCATGGGTCTCAGCGCTCCAATTAAAAAGCTGCAAGAAAGCTATGTGCGAATCCAGGAAACCATCGTCGCGGCTGAGCGGGCTTACTCGTTGATTGATGACACCAGCGAGGTACCTCAGTCTCAGTCTATTCGAAAATTTCCGCTAGACTGGAAAACGATCACTTACCAAAATGTGACTTTCGCTTACGGTTCTTCAAAGATTTTGAAGAAAGTCAATCTGACCATCAACCGCGGTGAAATGGTTGCTTTTGTCGGCTCCAGCGGCAGTGGAAAGTCCACCATAGTAAATTTGCTCGAGAGATTTTTTGACCCGACAGAAGGGCAAATTTTGATCGACGATATTCCTGTGCAGGAGATCGAACTTAAAGATTTGCGAGCCCACATTGCTTTAGTAACTCAGGATGTATTTCTTTTCAGTGACACCATCGAGCGCAATATTTGGGCTGGAGATTTTGCGCAGAGCAATTCTCGAGTCATTCCAGCAGCGCAAAGTGCGAATGCCCATCAGTTTATTTCGCGAACTGAAAGTGGTTACCAAAACAAAGTCGGTGACCGCGGAAATCTTCTGTCTGGCGGAGAAAAACAACGAATAAGCATTGCTCGAGCGATCTTCAAGGATGCGCCGATTCTCATCCTAGATGAAGCGACAAGCGCCCTAGATTCAGTCAGCGAAGTCGAAGTGCAAAAGGGACTTGATCACTTGATGCAGGGTCGAACTGCTTTGGTCATCGCTCACCGCCTTTCCACTGTCGCCAGAGCCAACAAGATCGTAGTGATGAAAGCTGGCGAAATCGTTGAGATCGGCACCCACCAAAGTCTACTCGCCCAGTCCGGCGAATATCATTCCCTCCACGCCCTCCAACGCATTTGAGGTACCGTCTTCCCGTTTTGCGGGACAATTTTTGCGGGAAAATGTCCCGCAAAACGGGAAGACGGTACCTAAGCCCAGTTAAGCTTGTCGATATTTTTGACGACAAGATTTATGACAGGACTGAATTGAAGATCAACAGTGTGGAGACAAATATGATTAATTGGGATGAGTTCGAGCATATACATGTTATTAAAAGACTCCGACATATATTAAGTGCTTGGTGGAATGTGGATGTGATTTTCACAGATGAGCGCGGACAACTGAAAGGATTCGATGGTGCAAAAACTCCGTGGACAAATCCTGGAGTTGGCTACTTGATGGCGAAAGATTCGACTCACGCTGGAATTGCCGAGTTGGTAACGAAGACCATCGATGATTTGCGAGTGTCGGACAATAAATTCGTCATGAAGAAATGGGACCTTGCCGGCTTTGATGTCGGAGTGTTTCCAATCATGATCGAAAATGATTTCATGGGAACTGTGATCGCCTTGGGTTTCTTCAAAGATCCTCATTTCACCACGCGTTTGCAGGAAGTTCGTGACCGAATGGCGGCCTTCGGTGCCAGCAGTGACATGATCGACAAGTCCTTAGGCAAATTCAAAAATCTTGACGACAATGATCGCAATCACTTTTGCGAGTTGGTGGACTTGGTTGCCCAAGAAGTGGTCACTTTGCATTTGGAAATCACCAAGCGCGAAGACCGAATCAAAGAATTGAACAAAGAACTCGGAAGCCGTTACAAATATGACAATATGATCGGCAAATCAAAACCGATGCAATCTCTCTATGCTTTGCTTGACAAGATCAAAGGTGCAGATTCCACAGTCCTCATTCAAGGGGACAATGGAACTGGTAAAGAGTTGATTGCAAAAGCCATCCATTACAACTCTCACCGCAAAGACAAAGCCTTTGTGATTCAGAACTGCTCCGCTTTCAATGACAACTTGTTGGAATCTGAATTGTTCGGTCACATGCGTGGATCTTTCACCGGCGCTCTCAAAGACAAAAAAGGTCTTTTTGAAATGGCTGACAAAGGAACTTTTTTCTTGGATGAAATTGGAGATACCTCTCCGACCATGCAAGTGAAATTGCTCCGAGTGTTGCAAGAAGGTACTTTTACTCCGGTGGGTTCAACTGAAATGCGCAAAGTCGATGTTCGAATTGTCGCAGCAACCAATCGGAATCTCAAAGAGATGGTCGAAGCCGGAACTTTCCGAGAAGATTTGTACTATCGATTGAATGTCATCAACCTGCGAGTCCCTCCTTTGAGAGAGCGCAAAGAGGACATTCCGTTGCTCGCAGAATTTTTCTTGCAAAAAGCAGGAGAGGCCAACGGCGGTGGCAAGCGTTCACTGACCAAACGCGCTCTTGAGAAATTATATGATTATCCATGGCCTGGAAATGTTCGAGAATTGCAAAACGAAATGGAGCGACTGGTTGTTTTGTCAGGAGAAGAAACTAAAATTCTACCAGAAACTTTGTCTCCTAAAATTCTTGAGACTTCTGAAAAATCCAAAGTTCAGGGAGCACGCCTTCACGGGAAACTAAAGGATGCACTGGAAGAGCTGGAAAGAGACATGATTCGGGAAGGCCTTCGCCGAACTGGATGGAATAAATCCAAATTGGCCAAGGAACTGGGAATCTCACGAGCTGGTTTGATTATGAAAGTGGAAAAATACACTCTCGATAAACGAAAACTTGCTAGATAAGACCTCAAATTTTTAAAAGCCAACCCGAGCCATCGGTGAGCAAGCCCTTCCTTAAAAAAGAAGGGTTTTTCTTATTTGGGCAGGTGCTTGACCGGTCCGGGATTTCTGGGGATAAAAGGAGAACTTTTAACTTCAAGGAGTTTGAATGAAATCACTTTTACTTTCGCTTGCCATTGTCAGTTCGGCTTTGCCCGCTTTTGCTGGAAAAGCTTATCAGGTCACAGGTCCTATCATCGAGCTCACTGATTCTAAAATCATTGTGCAAAAAGGTTCGGAGAAATGGGAGTTAGCTCGTACTCCTTCCACCAAAGTCACTGGTGATTTGAAAGTTGGATCCAAAGTCACAGTTGGCTACTCAATGACAGCTGACGATGTCGAAGTGAAAGCTGATAAAAAGAAAAAGTAGGCGTCTTCTTGCGGAGTTTAGACTGGTCTTCATAAGTCGCGAGCCTAATCAGTGCGTTACTGAGATAAATGGGCGCGACTTTACTTGGGCTTGGGTACAAGCCCAAGTTCTGAAACATTGGGATGGGTCGATGCTTTTTTGATGAATCGGTTGACGCTTAGATGGTGCAACCCCTCTTTCACGAAAAAGTGGGTCCAGTGCTGTTAGAAGTGGCTGAAAGCACCCGTCACCAACTCGCCCAAAATGTTGTG
>JAYTZS010000177.1:0-4688 GCA_043741885.1 Bdellovibrio sp.
GGAATCTGTCAGAAGGGCTGGAACCGTCACAATCAGGGTCTTGTCATGGATTGCGAACTGCCAAGAGTCTTTCTGAGCGCGAGTCAGATTCACATAATAAACTGAGTCGTTCTCAGTCGCGAGTGTGAGCTTTGAGACATGTTGAATGGTTTCCGCGTAATCGAAGAACTCCATTTTCATTTGTTCAGTCACGAGAGATTTGTAATCTGGAGCGCGCTTGAAAGCTACATTCAGTACGTAAGCTGCGGCTAAACTGGCGGCTAAAAGAATTACAAGAAACCATTTTCCAGACATAAGGACCTCGATGTAAGAATTCAGATATATGTCACTGCCTTCTTCAGAGAACAAATACTCTTTTCGAAAAGCTTCGTTGCAGGATTCTGAAAACATCGCTCAACTGGTAAATTCTGCTTATCGTGGCGACAGCAGCCGTCAAGGTTGGACCACAGAGGCGGAATTGCTCGAAGGTCAACGAACAGACCGGCTCGCAATCGAAGATATTTTGCTAAGCCCGCACCAATGGGTTTTGGTTTGCGAAAAAGAAAGTCAGCTGATTGGCTCAGTGCAATTGGAAAAAATAAAGCCAGAAACTTGCTATTTTGGAATGTTTGCAATTGTGCCTCAGCTCCAAGCGCAGGGAATTGGAAAATTGTTTCTCCAAGTCGCCGAAACTTTCGCTCGAGATGATCTCGGCTGCAAGTGGATGGAGATGACGGTTATTTCTTTACGGACCGAACTGATCGAGTTTTATGAGCGGCGAGGTTTCCAAAAAACAGATAAATACCGTCAATTTCCCTATGGCGACGAGCGGTTTGGAATTCCGCTGCGTGCCGATATTGCGCTCCAAGTTTTAACTAAGCGGCTCTGAGTCTTTGGATTCTGCAGCCGAGTCGGAAGCGATTTTGGCCGGTTCAATTTGCGTTTGAATTTGAGTTTGAATTTGAACTTTATTTCCCAGTGGATGGCAGCCCAATGCACTTGCCACCAGTTCTGCTTGCAGAAGAGCGCCAAGAATATTTTTTTGCGAGTTGACCTGAGTCGAGCCAATCCAAAGATTGAGTGCGCCTGGGACAGTTTGATTTGCAGATAGCTTCAAATCACCATTTCCAGAAAAAGATGGCACCACCAGAATTCTTTCGAACTTGAGGTTCTCAAAAGCATTCGGATAAGCCCGTTTGATCTGCCGCTTTACTTTTTTCAGAGAGACTCCGACCACTTCCGTGTCTTCTGCTTCTTCATCATCAATGAAAGTCAGCCATTGAGAATACTGTAGTTTTTCACCATTGATTTCGCTTGGCTTATGAAAGACTCCAACGCAAGGACCGATATCGTCTTGAGTGGTGCCATTCAAAACATGCCTGTTTTCGATTTCGCTCACCGGATGAGCATGCAGCAAATCAATTCCCACAGCAGTCCAATATTGATTTTTCGAAAGCTTTTGCAAAGATCGAGATGACAGTAGGCTTTCTGGCAGCAAGGTCTTGAGAGCCTTGACGGGCCCGCAATAAATAAAATTTAGGGCTTGAATTGTTTTCTGGCCGTTCACAGTGACATGGGTGACTTGTTTATCCTTTTGATGAAGCTTGGTGACGTAAGACTTTGGCAGAAACTCGCCAGTAAATTGATTGAATAAAATTTGTGTCCACTCGTGAGGTTCCAGAAGGGTGCGCAGTTCTCTCGAATGAGTGAAATAAGAAATTTCATCATAGAAAGTTGGTGGGTGATTGCCGAAGCCGACAAAGGGTCGAAGTCCTCCGGACTCATAACTCATCGGAGGGAGATCGATCGATCGAGGGGACACGGAAGTCGCCAAAAGCATCTCTAAGAAAGACAGAGCCTGATGAGCTAAATTCGTGTCAGGTAAAAATCGCAAGCCATTGTTCATGGGACCAAAAGGAGTTTGAATCGAGCGATTGAGGCCACCAAAAGTGTCTGAGCTTTCAATCAAAATTACATTTTTAGTTTCTTTGCACAGGACATTTGCCAACGCCAATCCTGAAAGGCCGCTGCCGATCACAGCATAATCGTAGACATGACTCGCTTTTTTAGATGCGGGGGATGAGGTTACTTGCATAGACTTCAAGTCTCACAAGCGAAGGAGCTTGCATGCAAGGCTTAACAGTCTTGACGGGAAGCGGAATCACTCGATGCAGTCAATTTAGTCGGCAAAGCTGGCAAACAAAAGACAATCTGCCGCAAAACAAAGCGAACCGGATATTGACAGGCAGGATGTCTATCCAATAATCGGGCAATAGGCGGAGATACCTTGTAATAAAATTGAATGAACAGAGCTCCCCATTTGGATTTCAGGAGATACTGGTCTCGGAAAACTGTCAGAGCCTCGACTTCAGGCGAGTGATACTGAAACGAAGCGGTCGCGACAAAACAGCGGCCCTTATTTTCCGAAGCCATTTTAAGAAATGCTTTGACCGCAATCGGATTTTTCGCAGTTTTTTGAAAGGCTTCTGCTTTCCTTAAAATATCAGGAAGAATGGGAGTGAATCGCAAAAACTGGGAGAGTTTTTTTGCCGCCATGGCCTGCCGATCGCCATACTTTGGACTGGTGTCATAAATTCGCAGCAAATCCCAGTACACCGAAGCGACAACTGTCAGTTCTTGGGTTCGCGCTGAATCTTTGAAGAGAGTCGGCGAAAGCTCACCTTTTTTTGCATCAAACACAACTTCCAAAACTTTGATGTATTTCTCATAGGCGACAGCGGCGTCAGAAAAAGCTTTTTCCTGCATGCTTTGCCGTGCTTTTTTGATTAAATTCGTTCGGCTTTTCCAAAGCATCAACTTCTTTTGTTCTTTGGCCTTTTCTCTTGCCATGAGAACTCCGCCACGAGTCGAGGTGCCACCCAATTGAGAGTAGCAGTTGCTGCAAACTTGCGAGGGAACCTCGCCCATTCCACTTTCACGGAGCTTCGCAAGCAGAGCGCCGTCAAGACTGATCAATTCAGAGGTAGGGGTGCCGCACTTGGGGCAGGGAGGCTGAGACATACTCTGTCGATTGTCTTAGAGAAGATGAAGAGGGTCAACATCCACACTGACCCGAGTGCCAGCTGGAAGCCATTTCTGGTCTCCAAGAACTTGCAGGCAAAACGAGTTCAGACTGCGATGATCTAGACCTTTTAGCAAAAGGTGGTAGCGAAACTGACCGCGAAGCTTGGCCAGTGGAGCTTCGGCTGGACCAAGAACCTCAATGCTTTCATAGTTCAGATTTTGAACTTTCAACTGCAGAGACCGTTTCGATAAAAGTCGAGCTGCCTCTTGCACTCGGGACAGATGAAGGCTTTGCAGTCGAAAAGAAACCAGTTTGCCAATCGGGGGATAATTGAGTGGCTCTCGGTGCATCAGTTCTTGCGCAGCAAAAGATTCGTAATCATGAGTTTTCGCAAAGGTCAGACTGGGATGATCGGGATTGTAAGTTTGCACAATGACCAGTCCAGGGGTCTTTCCAGCTTCGATGTGTCGGCCGCATCGTCCGCTGACCTGAGTGATCAGCTGGAAACTTCGCTCGGTCGAGCGGAAATCGGGCAGGTTAAATCCGACATCCGCTAAAACAAGTCCGACTAAATTCAATTTAGGAAAATCCAAACCTTTGGCAATCATCTGAGTGCCGATTAAAATATCAGTTTCGCCGGACTCCATGCCTCGAATGAGTTCTTCGAGATCCGCTCGATTTTGAATCTCATCTCGATCAGCTCTCGCAATTTTTGCTTCCGGAAATAATTTTTGAATCCCGGCTTCAACTAGTTCTGTCCCCAGCCCAAGGGGTGACATCTCTCCTTCTTTGCAGGACGAGCATTCGAGCTTGAAACTTTCATGATAATCGCAGTAGTGACAAACCAGATGAGATTTTCCATGCAAGGTTAAAGTGATATCGCAGTTCGGGCACTCTGAGGTGAAGCCACAATTAGGGCAAAGAACCAATTGGGCAATTCCACGTCGGTTGAGGAAAAGGGCCGTCTGCTCATTTTTCTCATGGGAGACTTTCATTTCTTCATACAAAGTGTTCGAAAGCCAATAAGGTAAATTGGGGTTTTTGACTTGGGTGCGAAGATCCAAAATCTCAATTGTCGGAAGCGATCGTTCCTGAACTCGTTTTCGCATCCGGTGCAAAGTGTACTTGCCATCTTTGGCATTTTTCCAAGATTCAAGACTAGGTGTTGCTGATCCTAAAATAACCGGACAATCGGTAGACTTGGCTAGCATGATGGCGGCATCGCGACCATGGTACTTAAGCTTTTCCTCTTGTTTGAAGCTGGTTTCATGCTCTTCATCGACGATAATTAAACCCAAATTGGGAATGGGACAAAAAACTGCTGAGCGTGCACCAATGAGAATTTTCTTTCGACCTTCCACCATCTCCCACCATTGATTAGTGCGTTCACGATCGGTCAATTGGGAATGCAAAACAGCGATTTGATCGCCAAACCGAGCGGCAAATCGGTGGATCAACTGGGGTGTCAATGAAATTTCTGGGACCAAAACTAGACCCTGTTTTCCTTCTGCTAAGACCCCATGGAGAAGTTGCAAATAAACTTCTGTCTTTCCAGAGCCCGTCACTCCAAATAACAAATGAGTCGAAAATTTTCCGTTTTTTCGAATCGATTGGAACACGGTATTTTGTTCGGGAGTTAGCTGTTTAGCGACTTCGCTTTCCATGACAGGTATGACCGGCGGAC
>JAYTZS010000178.1:0-1532 GCA_043741885.1 Bdellovibrio sp.
CGCTGCTAAAACTCGCTTTCTTGCCAATATGAGCCACGAAATAAGAACACCGCTTGGTGCGATCACTGGATTTTTAGAATTGTTACAGAACTCTGGGGACTCGAAACCCGACGTTCAACATTATATGTCAGTGATCAATCGCAACAGTCAGCAATTGCTAAGTCTGATTGACGACATTTTAGATCTTTCAAAAGTTGAAGCCGGAAAAATGACGGTTGAAAAAACCGATTTTTCATTGGTAGAAATGATCAAAGATTTGGCTTCGATTTTTGGTTTTCGAGCCGAAGAAAAAGGCATTGGTTTTAAAATTACTTTTGAAACGCCTCTTCCTGATAAAATTATTTCAGATCCCGTTCGGCTGAGACAGATATTATCAAATATTTTGGGCAATGCCGTTAAATTCACCAACGCTGGCCAAGTCGAACTTTTGATTCATTACGAAAATAACCTTTTAAGATTCACTGTCCAGGACAGCGGGCCTGGCATAAGAGCGGATCAAGCGGTATATTTGTTTCAGCCGTTTTCGCAAGCGGATCCATCGACGACTCGAGTGTTCGGCGGAACTGGGCTGGGCTTGGTCATCTCTCAGCGCTTAGCTCGATTGCTCGGTGGAAATGTTCAATTGCAAGTCAGCCAGCCAGGTCAGGGAAGTACTTTTGTTATAACTGTTGAGGCCCCTCTTTCGCCGAATTCTAAGTGGGTGAACTCAGATCACATTAATAAAATAACACCTCCCAAAGTAGCTGTCGCAGCCGAGCCTCTTCATCTGCACAATATCCAAGTATTGGTGGTCGAAGACTCACCAGATAATCAAGTTTTGCTCTCGATTTTCCTCAAACGTGCCGGAGCAACAGTGGATTTAGCTAATAACGGTATCGATGGCGTTGAAAAAGCGCTGACGGGAAATTTTGATGTCGTCTTAATGGATATTCAGATGCCAAAAATGGATGGCTACGCAGCAATGCGAAAGTTAAGGGCTGCAGGCTATGAAAAGCCCATCATTGCCCTGACCGCTCATGCCATGAAGGAAGAGCGCGAACTGTGCTTTGCCGCTGGCTGCACCAAGCATCTTGCAAAGCCCGTCAATCGCGAACTTTTAATAGAGATGATTTCAGGCTTAGTCCCTTCGGCGAATAGCGCATCGCTTCACCCAAAGGACTTTCTACTTCGCGAACTTTAGTCTACTAACTCAATCTCAATTGTTGCTTAGGAGGCACTCATGAAATCGTTACTTTTGTCTTTAATTTTAGTTGGTGGCGCTGCATTCGCTCAAGAAGCATCTACACTTCCACACTTATCTTGTGTTGTACCAGTTCAAAATGGTCCAAGCACTGTGAAGCTTGAAGTGACTTTAGGCACTGATGCTTCTGTTGATTTCATCACTTTAGCTTTAACCGGCCCAGGCACTAACGAAAGCCTGTTCATCCAAATGGATAAAGGTGCGTTTGCTGAATCTTTGAAAAACGGAGCTTTCCAAACTTTGATTCTTCAAGAAGCGATGACAATGACTGATGGCGTTTACAAAAACACCG
>JAYTZS010000179.1:0-4684 GCA_043741885.1 Bdellovibrio sp.
TTCGATAGAAAGACCTCCTACATGAAATCTTGGCAGGACTTGCACCCAAATGTCTTTTTGCTCTGCCTGTAAGTGCCGGTTTACGGCTTCAGCTGAAACTAATAGGGCCTCCTCACTCAAAGCAATCAATTTAGCAGACTCAGTTGATTCACTAGAAGAACCGGAGGAGGCAATCCAAATATGATTTTTCAAAGCAAATTTTTCGGCAAGTTGCATAAGCCGATTTTGCTCTTCCGGTGGCGCTTTAGGATTCAGTAAGCACAAAGAACTTTCCTTCAACCATTTCACGGCTGAACGGGAATCCATTGTGCTTTTTCCAGCAAGTCATCAAATCCAATTCCTATTCCCGGAATATCTTTTATGTAGGGACCTGCAACCTGGATTCGGCTGGAAAATTCATTAGGCCGGTAAGTTTTCAAGGTCAGACAGCCGCAATCAAGCAAAGTATTGGGATAAAACTTCTTCAATTCGGCCGCCAGATTGCACGCATGGGCGACGCCGACAGGATGATCCATTGCACTTGTCACAACCATTTTCAGTGCGAATTTATTCACCCACCCAAGCGCTCTGTCGATATCTTGCCTTGCCGGCTTTAGGATCACTACTGAAAAAGGAGGCTTAGTTCTGAATTGATCCCATTGAACTTTATCGTACTCATTGTCCAAAGCCAATGGAGCTATTTTAGCAGCTTCAGTCCAAGTTTCTAAATTCCATGGAAATGGATCTTCGACAAATTCAACTCTAGCCTTCTCAGCAGCTCCTAAGTGAGAGAATAACTTTTCGAATTCTGGCATTCCAGCTTGAGCGTTGAAATCCAGGCGAACTGTCACAGGATTTTGTCGAATTTGACGAGAAATAAATTTTCCCTCTTCGTCAATCGACCGGCCAACCTTGATTTTCAAAGTCGAGTATCCAGCACTTCTGAGCTCAGCCATATGAGCTTCCGTGAATTTGGTGTAGTCGCTTATCAAATAATGATGCTTGATTTTCGGAGCCCCGACAAATGCGTTTCTGCTAACCTTTCTGAGTGCTGCATCTTTCTTTGCTAGCCAAATGGATTGCTCAATCAAAGGTGAAAGTTGAGAGCGAGCCAGGTCCTTCAGCTGATCTTGCAAGGGCGCGTCTCCCAATTCGGGCCACGGAAAGATATCCGAGTAGCCAATATTTCCATTTGGCCAAAGGACTTTGAAAAGAGCACCAACTCGAGGTTTGGAACCCGCATTCGCGCCCAAATTTCCCCAGGGAACCAATTCGTATTTTGCAGTCCAAAATTTGATCATAAAAACAATCCTGTCGAAAAAAGAACCGCGAATAGCAAATGCAGTCCAGCACCACGTGCGAGAAATTGATTGTAAACAGCACTTGGCTCAGTCTCAAGAATCAATTTTGTCAAACGATAGGCTAAAGGTGTGATCAAGAGCGGAAGTAAAAAGGCAGCTCGATGTCCGTTTGTCAGCCAGTAGATTCCCAAAAAGAAGGGAGCCCAAATTAAAAATGCAATTTCCGCTCTAGCGAACCGGATGCCAAAGCGAACTGGCAGAGTTCTTTTATTCACTAAACTGTCTTGCGGGGAGTCTCTCAGATTATTGATAGCGATCAAAACAGTGCAATGAAATCCAACTTGCAGCCCTGAAATCAATGCTGAGGTGGTGTAGGCGCCCGAGTGCAGATAGAAAATGCCGCCAACTGCAATCAAACCAAAAAATAAAATCACAAACAGATCTCCGAGGCCCAGATAAGCCAGTGGAAAAGGACCTGCCGTGTAGCCGTAACCCATCAAAACTGAAACAATTCCAATGATTAAAATCGGCCACCCGCCTTGCAGAAACAAAGGGATTCCACACAGCACGGCTAAAGCAAAAAACAAAGTTCCCATCCACAGGACATGATGAGCTGCAAAGATTCCTGCTTGGGTCACACGCTGGGGACCGATTCGAGATTCAGTGTCAGCACCCTTTTTAAAATCAACAGCGTCATTCACCAGATTGGTGCCGATCTGAATGAAAATTGATGCTAGCAAGCTCAAAGTCGTCACCCACCAAAAAGTTTGATGGAACTCTTGATAGGCCAGGCTTGTCGCTACCAAAACTGGAACAACAGCAGCGGTGAGAGTTTTAGGCCGAGCTGCCAAAAACCAGGACTTCGAGCTTTTTATCATAGAGAATCTCATAGAGAAACTGTAGCTTCTCTGGGTGAACTCAGCAACTTCACTGAAGACTTATTGCGATTTAGTCTTTTGTCTTTTTGGATGCGCGGTGCTAATCTGTTCAACATGCAAATCACATCTTTTCTTCTCGGGCTCTTTGTCGGTGCAGTTCTCATTGCGAGTTTGCTTTACGTTTTTTTTCGCAGCAAAATTTTTCAGCTCAAAGAGCAACTGATTGCCTGTGAAAAGATGGTTCATTCCAGTGAAATGCAAATTGTGACTTTGGAAGCACAAAAACAGGATTTCCAGTCTTTGAGCCAACAGATGACTGACAAGTTTGAAGCATTGGCTGGCCGTATTTTCGAGGACAAATCAACTCGCTTTGCAGATCAGAATATCAAAAGTCTTGCAACATTGCTCGAGCCTTTTAAGGAACGCTTGAAAGATTTTGAGAAAAAAGTCGAAGACACTTACTCGACCGAAAGAGCCGAGCGAGGAAGCCTTCGTGGTGAGCTGTCAAAACTCATGGATTTGAACATTCGAATGTCGTCGGAAACCCAAAGTCTCACTCGCGCTCTCAAAGGCGACAACAAAGTGATGGGAAATTGGGGGGAGATGATTCTAGAAAGCATCCTGGAAAGATCTGGGCTGAGAAAGGGCGAAGAGTACACTGTGCAAGGAATCGACCTGGCCCTTCGCAATGACTCTGGAAAAGACATCCGCCCCGATGTGATCATCAATTTGCCAGACGGAAAACACATCATCATCGATTCAAAAGTGTCACTGAAAGATTATGATCTTTATTTATCGGCAGAAATAAATGAGCACAAGGACGTGCACGCCAAATCACATGTTGATTCTTTGAAGCGGCATATCGATGGTTTGTCAGAAAAAAGATACCACTCGGCTGAGAAATTGATTTCACCTGACTTTGTGATTTTATTTATGCCTCTTGAGCCAGCTTTTGCGTTGGCTTTCCGCTACAAGACGGACTTGTTGCAGTATGCTTGGGATAAGAATATTGCGCTCGTTTCTCCAACCACTTTGCTCACAACTTTGCGAACAGTGTCGACCATTTGGAAACAGGAGCGCCAAGAAAGAAATGCTCTGGAAATCGCCAAACGAGGTGGCGCACTTTACGATAAATTTGCAGCTCTGGTTGAAGATTTGGATGACTTAGGTAGCAAACTGACATCGGCGCAAAAATCTCACTCTCAGGTGATGGGAAAACTGAGCCAAGGGGCTGGCAATCTGATCCGCCAAGTGGAAATGCTGAAAGAGCTTGGCGCCAAAGCCGAAAAAAAACTGCTCAATACTGCCAAGGAAATTT
The DNA here is from genome assembly GCA_043741885.1 of Bdellovibrio sp. Lineage (GTDB taxonomy): Bacteria > Bdellovibrionota > Bdellovibrionia > Bdellovibrionales > Bdellovibrionaceae > 21-14-0-10-47-8. Next base: position 3,477 of record JAYTZS010000179.1, read on the forward strand.
AGAAAAATCCCGCGGCCTTTTTTCAACAAAGGCCTCTCGCCCTTCTGCCGCTTCTTCTGTCCCATAAGCTAGCCGAGTCGCCTCACCAGCAAAAATCTGCTGTCCTACCAAACCGTCATCGACCATGTTGAAGCCGAATTTGAGCATGCGCATGGCGGTTGGTGATTTTGAATTCATTTCCAGAGCCCACTCGAGAGCAACTTTTTCAAGCTCCTGGTGAGGCACGACTAGATTGACCATTCCCATCTCAAAAGCCTCTTGTGCCGAATAATTGCGACCTAAAAAGAAAACTTCTCGAGCCCGTTTCTGACCAATCATTGTAGCCAAATAAGCCGATCCATAGCCGCTGTCAAAACTGGCTACGTCTGGATCCGTCTGTTTGAAAATGGCGTGCTCTTGGCTTGCCAAGGTCAGATCACACACCACGTGCAGCGAATGCCCGCCGCCAACTGCCCAACCGGGGACCACAGCGACGACAATCTTAGGCATAAAACGAATCTGTCTTTGCACTTCTAAAATGTGCAGTCGTCCCAGGCGAGCCAAATCCATTTTTGAAGCACCAGCTGATTCGGTTTCATATTTGTAACCATCTTTGCCACGAATTCTTTGATCGCCGCCTGAGCAAAAGGCCCAGCCGCCATCTTTTGGCGAGGGACCGTTGCCCGTCAGTAATACCACTCCGACATCGGCAGAAGTCCGAGCATGTTCAAGCGCAATCTGCAGTTCGTCGACAGTCTGAGGACGAAAAGCATTGCGCACCTCAGGCCGGTTAATGGCAATTCGAACAGTTCCTTGGTGTTTGCTCCGGTGATAAGTGATGTCATGAAACTGAAAGCCTTCAACTAGGTCCCACCACTCAGGGTTAAAGATATCCGATACTGGCTTCGTTGTGGTTGGGTTCATTGGGGCTGTCCTCTCGTCTCAGTTCTGATCTAGAATTCAATGATTTTTTATCACAAGTTCCTGATATCCGTAAGTTGGATCTTCAGCTCTTTCAAACCGATACTGTGGCTGCTCGAGTAGAACCAACTCACAAGTCGTATAAATAGGATTTCCCTCTACCAAATGCCCACCAACAGTTTGACCCGTTCCATTCGATGCTGACAAGTGCACATGCATTGAATTTTCTGATAAAGTTCCAATGAGTGAGATAATTTCATGAAAGCCTTCATACACGGTGGTTGAAGGCTGGTTAGCCAATCGCAAAC
>JAYTZS010000180.1:0-4667 GCA_043741885.1 Bdellovibrio sp.
GATAACAAATGATATCCGAGAACAACCAGTCGACAGGTCCGATGTCTTCGGGTCGTAGAGTAAAAGCATCTTGCTTCAATTTCTGAATTCGATCCCTGCCTGACAACGAATCTGCCAGTGGCGCTTTGTCGACGCTGATAACCTGACAGCCCAATTGATCAAGAACCCAAGTCCAACCTCCGGGGGAACTGCCGAGATCGATGCACTTTTCGCTAGCTTGAGGCCAGTTGCCGGTCAAAGTGAAATGCTCCCAGAGCTTCAGGTAAGCCCTTGATGGTGCCGCCTTGTCTTCTAGAAAGATCACTTCTCCCAACGCAAAGGGTGAGTCGGTCTGAGAGCTAAACCACAGGGTCTTCTCGTCTTCCAGGGTCCACGCACCCAAAGTCCGAGTTGGCCGCGGAGCCAGAAAAGTTTGCGGCTGCGACTTCAACTTCGGCAGTTGCTCTTGAATCAAGGCGGCTCGGCGATGAGCATTTTGACTATAGAGAGCCCAAAGTTTTCCATTTTGCTTCAAAATATGCACGGCCTGAGAGATGGAATCAAAGGAGTGACTTTGCATTTGATCCCATTTGTTTTGTGAGAAGGCAAGGTTCAGGCTTGGACCCTTGACCAAAAACAAACGGTCTAATTTTTTCAGAATTTCCAGTTCAGGCAACAATTCTATTTCAGCCTGAAGAGCGGACTCGTAGTTTTCAGGTGCCAGGTAGCCTGTGATGTTCGCTGCTTGCATTGAAAGAGGATGACATGACCCGGTTTTCTTGTCCGCTCAATTCATTGACGCAAAACAAAGTTCGGCAAAGGACTCTTTTCCTATTTTCTTTCTCTATTTGAGTGTTAAATCTGGAGTGATAAATGTGAGGTCCAATCTTGGATGCTCAATCCGTTTTCCAAGGAGTCTTTATGGGTGCCGCCAAAAAATCTCTTCGCTTCATTTTCATTCTGCTAATTGTGGTGGTCACAGGCTTTATTTTTACCAATTACTACAGCTACATTTTTTCCCGTCGAGTGAAGGGCGTTATCGAAAGAGTGGAGCGAGTCGATCTCAATGTCTCTCTGATGCAAAATGACGGTGGAAATAATCGTATCAATCCTCAGCTGTACTCTTTTGCTGTGGCAATCAAGGAGCCCAATGGTGAGATCGTGACAGCCTCTTCAGAAGACCGGCAGTGGGCCGTGGTGAAGGAAGGTCAATGCGCCGAGGCTGTGTACTATCCTTACCCACCATGGAGTCTCGACAAAGCGAATACCTATCACGGAGCTCGACTTGAAAAGTTGACGGATTGCCAAAGCCGTTAGGCTAACCGAAGCTGAAGCTCAACTTACGGGAGTCCATTATAGACCTACAGCTCGTTAATCAACCGCCGGACAAATGTTGGAAGTGCAAAAGCTCCCTGGTGCAAAGTTTCATTATAGTAGTGGAGACCCTTTGACAGGGAGAAATTTCGAGCTGGCTCAACTTGAAAGTCTTTGATCGGGTGCTTGCTGCCCTTGATGGACATTTGAATACTCCACATTCCAGTCGGATAAGAGGTCGCATAAAATAAAGAAGTGTGAACATTCTTTGAGCCGAAAATCGATTTTAAGCACTGGTTCAATTCGACAAAAGTGTTTTGATGAAACATAGGCGACTCACCTTGAGTGACGACAATACCATCGGCCCGCAAACAGCGCTGGCAGTTTTTCCAAAACGCTTCAGAAAAAAGGCCCTTGGCCGGTCCTTCTGGATCTGATCCATCAACGATGATCACATCATAGGACTCTGATGGAGCTTTTTCGACAAAATCCACTCCATCGCCAATTAGAAGTTTCAGCTTTGGATTGTCTAATTGGCAGGCAACTTCCGGAAGAAATTTCTTGGATGCTTCAACCACAACTTCGTCAATTTCGACCATCGTGACATTTTTCACAGTTGGGTATTTTAAAACTTCGCGAACGGTCCCGCCATCGCCGCCTCCAATCACCAAGACATTTTGAGCCTTGCCATGAAGTTGCAAGGCCGGATGGGCAATCATTTCATGGTAATGAGCTTCGTCTCGCTCAGTGCACATGATCATATTGTCGATAGCGAGCATCTTTCCATAAGCCTCGGTGTCATAAACTCGAACAGTTTGAAAGGGAGATTTTTGATTGAACAAAATATCTTTGGTGTAGCGAAGCGACAAAGCCTGATTCTCGTCTTTATCTGTGAACCACATACTTCTTTGAAAATTAGGTCCGACCTTTTTTTCCATCGCTTCGCGGCTGGTGTCTAATTTGTATTCGGCACGAGTGAGCATCGAGAGGGAGCCACGATACATTTCTAAAGCCGAGTAATTTTGCGCCTGAAAAACTTTGCGCAAATGATCAAAAGAGACCCAAGGATCGACACTGGTTCCACAGGTAAAAAGATCAACAGCTGCGTATTGATACTCGGGCCAAGTATGAATCGCCAAATGACTTTCTTGAATGACCACGACACCGGAAACACCATAGGGAGAAAAGTGATGAAAAGTCGACTGAATCACAGTGGCGCCGGCATTTTTTGCGGCTTCAATCATTCCCTTTTCAGTTGTCGCAACGTCATTTAAAATATCAGAATTGCAGCCAATAAATTCAACCAAAATGTGTCGTCCAAGAGAATTCAAAACAAGACCTCCGCCAGAATAGGGAACAGGGGGTTTAAGGCCAAACTGCGGGCCTGTCAATCTGCAAGGAGATTGGCCAGTAGAACTCAAGCTCTATCTGGTAAAAAAACACTTCCTTCTGAAAGGAAATTTGATAGAAATGCGTCTATGGAAAGAATCATTCTAGCGACAGGTTGTTTTTGGGGAGCTCAAGAGATTTTAAGGCAAATTCCCGGAGTTCAATCCACGGTAGCCGTGTACGCCGGCGGCTCGACTGAAGGTGCTCGTTATTTGGATGTCAAAACAGGAAAAACAGGCCATGCCGAATCCGTCGATGTGACCTTCGATCCACACAAAGTTTCCCTGGAAAACATACTTGATGTTTTCTTTCGGATGCATGACCCGACCACTGAGAATCGGCAAGGAAATGACGTCGGTTCCCAATACCGCTCAGCCATTATTTATTTCAGTCCAGAGCAAAAGGAAAAAGCGCTTCAGAAAATCAACGAAATTCAGAAAATCGGATTTTGGAAAAAGCCGATCGTCACGGAAGTAGAAGCTTACTCAAGATCAACCAAAGCTGAAGATGAGCATCAAGATTATTTGCAGAAGCATCCAAACGGATACTCTTGCCATTTTATGCGAAAATTTTAAATCCAGTTCCAATTTCAGTGATAATTCCGATGCGGATTAAGAGCCGGGATAACTGCGGTTCCAAAATTTTCGCCAAAGACTGTGCTCTGGTAAATGGGCTTCAAATATCTGGCGAGATTTTTTCGGCGGATTTTTTTCGCAATCACTGATCAAATCTTCGAACAGAGTTTTTGCAGCTCCGACAGCAAGTGATGGAAAGCTGCTATCTTGGATTTCACCGAATCCCACAATATCAAAATGCTGCCAAAGGGGCTTCATGGATCGATCGTAGATAGGTTCGAGCAATTTGCCTTGAAGATTCACTGCAAGTTTAATTTGTTTTGTCGAAAGCGGTGAATCCATTTCCAGAATTTCCAGAATTTCATCACACTCGGAACGCCATTTTTGCGGCTTTTGTTGTCGAGTCAAAGAATACAATGCCTGAAACACCGGAAGAGAAAAAAAAGTGGCTCTGTTCTGGTACCATTTTGAATACACCACCTCCCTTGAGCGAGACAGCTCTTCTCTCAGCTGCCAAAGGCTTGCAACTCGAGAATCACCTTGCTCATCCCACTCCCAGCGCATTTTTGTTTTTGGATAAAGCTCACTCCAAATTGAAAAAGGCTCAGATCGATTGTCTATAGGATAAACAAGCAATATTCCTTGCTTGTTAATCACATCAATCGCTTTTGTTTTCAGAGAAGTGTGAGCCATAGTAAAACCTTCTACGTGCCCTCAGACTCTGTCAATTGTCCTTTAGCAGTCGAAGTTTTAATTTGTTTTAATTTGAAAGAGCAGGCAATTGGACAGTAAAGAGAGAACCCGTTCCAGGTCCTTGGCTAAAAGCTGTGACTTTTCCACCGTGCAATTCAACAATATGGCGAACAATTGCAAGCCCCAATCCGAGACCACCAAAATGTTTGGTGACAGAAGAATCTTGTTGGTGAAAACGTTCAAACATTTGTGGAATAAATGCCGGATCAATTCCTGAACCATTGTCTTGAACTGTCAAAGTCACCCATTGATCTTGCTGTGCCAGATGAACATCAATTTGGCCCTCTGGTGGAGTAAATTTGATCGCATTGTTCAGTAAGTTCCAAAATACCTGTGAAAGTCGGCCGCTATCACCTTGGATCAAGCCGCCGCGACTGTCAGAAGTGAAATCAATTTTGATATTTTTGGCTTTGGCCGACGGGAGGAGACTAGGTAGAGATTCCTCGATCAGAGTTTTAAGGTCCATCGGCTGGCAATCCAAAATAATTTTTCCCGCAATGCCTTTTGAGATATCCAAAAGATCGGAGAGAAGTTTCACTTGGTGCTGAGCACTTCGAAAAATCGCATCCGCTGCTTTTTTTGCAAATGGTGTGGTCTCTTCTTCAGATAAAAGGACTTCTGCAAAACCCGCAATAACATTAACTGGATTTCTCAATT
>JAYTZS010000181.1:0-12710 GCA_043741885.1 Bdellovibrio sp.
CCGCCACTCAAGATCTTACAAACGAGAAATCAAATCTCCGCAGAGCCCTTTCCCTTACGCAAATACGAGGTGGTATGGCCTTAACTGAACGGCATTAAAAAAAAGATCTGTCTAACAAATAGACTAATGAGAATTTATTTCTGACTCACTTTCAGCGATCTGCAATTTAAACGTTCGCGAGAACACAATTGATTTTTTTACATTCATCTTTCGGAAACTTTTTAGGAGTCGTAAAACCTACAGGTTACAAATATTGACGCGCAGAGCTAAACGAGGTATCTTCCTGCCATCAAGACGAACTTGAAACCAACAACCAGCCTCAGCAGAGGCAAGAAACGGGGCTATGAATGTCTTTTCAATCGCAACTGAAGCCAGCTTTTATCGCGCTGATGATCTTATCATCTGCCGCCTGCACCAAATCAAATGATAGCAGTCCTGAAGCTGCTGCTGAAGCTGCTAAAACACCGGCTCAAGCAACTTCTGCTAAACAAGAAGTGGCCATGACACCCAGAGAAGCTGATGCTCTTTTAGCTTCCGTCGGTTTAAAATTTAAACCTGACACACTCACCGCTACCAAACAGACAAAGACGGGTGATGAAAAGATAATCTATGCTGTATGGGATCGTGATTTCGAAAGTAAGTTCTTTAAGACCAATCAAGTTGCTAGAGAGCGCCGTATCGCTGTTTTGAGCACTTTTATTGAAGTGATGAAATCTCAATCGGCAGTTTTGGCACCTGTTTCGAAAAGTGAATCTAAAGATTCTGGTTCCCAAGATCAGTCTCAGGGTAAAATTGAAGGTACATCTCTCTTGGCAGGAATCGTAAGTGAAAAAGGTTCAGAACAAGAACAAGAACAAAAATCAGTTGTAGAGTCTAATCCTTATGACAACATTTGGATTGTTGGAGCACGAATGGAATTGGCACAGGAAAAAATGGACAACTTGAACAAGATCCTCAAATCTGAAGAGAAAAAAGCTGCTCGATCAAAAGCTCCGAAACAACAGCAAGAACAAGACCAAAATGATTCTTCTAGCGAACAAGATTCTGACGAGCTTTAATTTTTAGTTCTCAGCATTTTTGAAAAGCCCAGGCCTTTAAACCTGGGCTTTTTTTTGAGCTCTGGACATTCAAATAAGCAGAATTGACCCCCGCCTGAGTCTGCTTTCTTAACAACCTCCAGGCCTTCCTCGGATAGAGCTGCCCGCTCGTCTGCAAATTCTGAATAAGACTCTTCAGGCGCACGCTTCCATGCGGAATCACAGGAGCCAAATTTTCGGCAACCTCCAGCAACTGGGAAAACCATTGCTGCAAATACTTTCTGAGTTCTAAATCATTTTCTTTCTGCTGGATCAGCTCCCAAGGTCTCAAATCGTTGATTTCGGCGTTCAGTTTTCCGATAATTTCAAAAGCTAGGGAAACAAGATTCGCTTCACCTGAGGCCGTCAGCTTTATCTTGGGTTCTATCTTCAGTTCTATCTCCGCTCTTGTCACCAATTCGAAACTAGGCTTCAACTTGTTCCGCAAAGCAAACAGCCTCGAAGCCAGGTTTCCCAGTTTGTTTGCCAATTCCGAATTGTAGGAGGCCAGCAAATTGCCTTCGACAAAGTCGGCGTCCTCGGTCGTTGACAGAATGCCAAGAAGATAAAATCGGACGGCATCAACTCCGTATTTTTGAATGACCTCGAGAGGATCAACTGCGTTCCCCAGGGACTTGCTGATCTTCTCTCCTTCGGTGTTTAAGAATCCATGGATAACGATCTGATTCGGCACGGGAAGTTGTGCTGACAGAAGAAGTCCTATCCAATACACCGCGTGAAATTTCCAGACGTTTTTTCCGATGACGTGGATCTTGAAGGTGTTTTCATTCCAAATATTTTTCCACTGATCATTTCGACCATAGCCAATTCCAGAAAGATAGTTGCACAGAGCATCAATCCAGACATAAACGATTTGATCTTCATGGCCTGGATACGGAACTCCCCACCCAAGGCTTCGCTCGCTCGAACGAGACAAGCTAAAATCTTCTAAGCCCAATCGAATGAAGCTCAAAATTTCCTTCTTTTTCGAGGCAGGACAAATATTTATTTTGTCGGATTCGATCAATTCAAATATTTGTTCTTGATGTTTTGAAAGTCGAAAGAAAATATTTTTTTCACTGAACTCTAGCGGCGGCTTTTTATGGTCCGGACAAAGGCCATTGATCAAATCTCTCTCAGTGTAGAAGTCTTCGCACCCCTGGCAGTAAAGACCTTTGTAAAAGTCCACATAGGTGTCCTCCGAAGCGAGCTGACTTAAAAAATACTGAACACTTGCGAAATGTTCCTGTGAGGATGTTCTGACGAAATAGTCAGGCTGTATATTGAGTTCGCAAAGCAGATCTTCGAATCTCTTAAAATTGAGATTGATGAAATCCTTTGGCTCAACGCCAGCAATCAACGCCTCCTGGGCATGGCCGACATGGGGTTGGGAATTTACATAGGCTACATTGAGCCTATTTCAAACTTTACAGTGTAAGTTTTCTCTTTGCCTTTCAAGGCCACATTCTAAGATTTTGGTTTCAGTTTATTTGTTGGATCATGGTCAAAGGAGATTTGACTCATGCCCTGAGAAGAATTGCCGACACTGAATTTAATTTCGGGCATCATCTCACTCTCTGGAAACTCGCCTCCAGAGGATTCCATCTGTTACACGATGGATTTTTTCTCTTTGAAGAAATAGGTGTTCGGCTAACGAAAGAGCTATCAAAACTTGCAAGTCTCTGTTAGACTAAGCGAGCGACAAGTTCGCCTTTCGCTAACTCAGTTTCACTTTTTGAAGATAGACCTACCAAGAATTTCCACTCTATTTAATCAACAGCAATTAAAATTATCAATCTTAGCACGTCCCTTTGCCTCAAGGGCGCCGGTTCTTTGAGCGACAAGATCCAAGACCCAAAACAATTTATAACAACCAAGGAACCACCATCAGTCTAGCCGATGCATCAAAACGCGAATTTCGAATTTCAACCAATCTAGAAAGGAAGCCTCCGGGCCCTACTCAAGCAAACTACCTTCATCATCTCAGCCAGCGACTGCAGCAGCGAAACAAGTACTTTACTCGTATGGAGCTCAAAGCCATCCAACTGCAAGAAATGAGCAGACAAATCAATCGAAGCGGGTATTGCTGAAAGGCTATAGAATAAAACTGCAATCAAATGTATAAGATTAGCACCCTTTGCCAGGAGATTAAAGTGACTGTAAAATTCGTGAAAGCGAAATTAGCTACATCGTACCTGCTTTGCCTCTGCCTTTTTGGAATCCTATTCACCTCATCGAGCCAGGGGCAGGCCGCTGACAAGTCCGCCTCTGGAAAAGAAGTTGATATGTCAGGCTTAGATCGATTTAAATCTGAAAGTTCAGAAAAAAATAGTTCAGACTTGAAAGCCAACTGCAAAGATCAGTATGGAAAGACCGTCAGCTCAAGCGAAAAGGGCTTTGGTGAATGCATGGCTGACTTAGATCGATCGAGGTCTCAGCAATTCAACAACGATTCTAAATCTCCCCACGGGCAGAGCCCGAATTATCCCTCGGTTGAATATTCCCACTAGTAAAGGCGACGTTGGCAAAGATCCTGAATATGGGCTTGTACTTTCTGGCAAATTTTAAAAATCGAGGCATCAACTTGCTTGCACGGGTCGTAACTCCTAGGACAAATCGAATAAGCGGGAAAGAGCCTTGTCGGTTCTTGTTCCTTTAAGATTGCGTTGCCAACCGTTTCAACTTCAGAAGTACCCAGCCTGCCTGAAAGATGCTCGTGGAGTGCAATATCAAAAGCCGTAAAAAAAGCGATTGTCTCTGCAGGCAATTTTTTTTCGATCACTTTTCGAAGGTAAATCGCTTCGATCTGATTTGAGAATTGTTGGCGAAGTTGATTTGCCAGCAGAAGACTGGCGTCTGAGTTATCAAAAATAACGATAAATTTGCGTGATGGTCTTTGCGACACAATCTCATGGATGGACTGCATCTTAAAATCTTCTATTGACCATTGGGTCAACCAATTTCGCAGGTAACGGCGATGAACTGGAAACCCCGATTCCTTCAGAAAGTTATCAATTCTTTGATCAAACCAAATTGCAATGGCACTGACAATCACAAATTGAGGAGCCGACTCTTGCTTGGATATTGTTGAGTACAGCTCAGGCATCCCCGAAAACACCCGGTCCTTTTCTAGAATTTTGATAGCAGACTTCAAAAATCCAGTATTTTCAGCCTGCCTTAGAACATCATCGAAGCCACTGATGATAAAAGGCTTCTCGGCAGCATGCAAAGTTGGAGTCATAAAATTGAAGAATAATAAAACACCGAAGATAAAAAACTGGAACATCAAACCACAGTATCAACCGCTCCTAAGATTCGCAAGTTTCGATTGTCAAAGCGGCCGTCGACTCCAGATTCGGTTGTGAGCATGTTGATGGGCAACTCCGCTGGAGTTGCATGGCTTGATTTCCTCGAGAAACTGCTCAGTGAACCAATCTTTGTAAGACAAGAGCAGCTCGCCAGAATCCCACAAATGCTCATTGGCCTCAGCATCTGGAGCAATTTCTAAAAATGGCTTTTTCACAAAAGTGTGCAAAACATTGAGACCACCTGGATTGGTATGCTCTTGGAGGGAATGAATGAAGCGCTGACGTTTTTCCGGAAGCAGATATTGAATTGTCCCGGAGGAGAAGATCACATCGTACATCTCGGCAGCCTGATACTCGTTCACGTCGGCCTGAAATGCATCGATGGACACGTTGAATCGGTTGGCATTGTTTTTCGTTTTGGTGATTCCAGTGTCCGATAAATCGAAGGCTGTGACGTCATATCCGTTACGCGCTAGAAAAATAGCTGTCCCGCCTTCGCCGCAACCTATTTCAAGGACTTTCAAAGATCGTTTGAGAGGAGGCAAGAGCTCGAGAATTTTAAATGCCATGCTGGACGGTCTAAATTCCCAGTAATTTTCTTGAGAGTTGTATCTTTGATTGTAGACGGTATCTGCGGGTGTTTTGTTTGGTATTTCCATGACTGGGAATAAAACAAATCAGGCTCACTTGCAATGAATAATCGGTTTGATTAGGAGCCGGATAAATATTTCGAAATTTCGGAAACCAGTCGAGGAGAATTCAAATCCCCGCGTAGGAAATGAATATTCTTGAGGCCTTCGCTGACAAATCGCTGTTGAGCCAGAAAAATCAGCTGCGGGTTGAAATCCATAGCGGTGATTTGGGTCAGCGGCGATTGGCGCCCAACCAGGCGAGTGAGAGCTCCCACACCGCAGCCAAATTCGATGAGTTTCTGGTTTACATGAAACAGCAGGAAACCAGGAATTTCGTAAATCGCTGAGATTTTCTCTTGGTGATCTGCATACTCTACGGACATTCAGTCTCCATTTAATCTCCATTTAATCTCCATTCAGTCTCCATTCGACAAAAATCACTCCAGGTTTAATCTCGGTGATTTGAAACTCAGGCCTTAGCAATTTTCGAAGTTACTCTAGACCTGCAAACTCTTCAATGTTCGTCGCCAATAAAAAGTGAGCGAATAAGAAATTTTTTGGTGCCATCGAAATGGTACGTCAGGCTTAGCAAAACGGTTTTGTCCTCGAAGACTCGGTTGCCACTCAGTCGGGTCTGTTGCGAAGTTAGCTCGGCTCGTTTGTAAGAATAGGTTAAACCGATTCCCAGATTTCCTAAGCGGTGCAATATTCCACCGTACACATGTGGAAGTCCGACATTGTAATTGAGCACTCCACTTCCGGGCCCGATGGCGCTTTGTCGAAAGGCTGCCAGTTCATACTCACCGCCTAAAATTAATGAATAATACCGGTAACTCGCTCCTAGGCCGAAGCTGGTGTAGGAAAGGAGCTGAACTTGATCGTCGGCCGGCCCATCAAATTTTCCATCGTAAAAATGGCTGGAGACTGTAAAGGCGACAATTTTTTTTGCTGTCCATGAGACTGTCGTGTGAAAGCGGATCGATGCTGTTTTGCCATCAAGACCGATTGGAACATCGCCGAGGCTGTTGATATTTGTTTTGCTGGATCCGGCCGAGCCTTCGACAACAAAAGACTCTTGCGAAGCTGATGCAACCATGGCCAAGCTCGAGCTTAGCAAGCAAAAATATAGAACTGCAGATATAAAATTCACCAAGTTAATCTTAACACAAGAGCTCAGTCGCCTGCGACATTGCCTTGCACGGAGATGATCGCTTTATAGCCTAAAGCAGTGGTTTGCGAGATCCCTGAGATGGGCTCCCCAAGGGAGCCGAAGGATTTGTAGCCCAAAGCCGTGACCTGAGCCTGTTTCGAGCCGGAAATCACTCCCATCTGACTCGTAAAATGGCTAGAAACTGGACTAGGAGCAGGAGTTGTTGGGCTGGACGGAGATCGAGGCGTGAGATTTTTGGTGGCACTTGTTGGAGCACAACCCAGCGCTAAAACCGACGTAACACTGAGCGCGGCTCCAATCAGGCTTAGCTGATACAAAAAACGTGTCGGCAAAATCATTTTGAGACAGCTGCTAATTTTCATCCAATATCTGATCGGAAGTTTTACTGTAAAATTGAAGCACCGAGCGGCGTTGGAGCTTGAAAATTCGAACAACTTTAAGACCCCCAGCCGCAGAGGGTTCTAAGCCGGATCACTCTGAGATTCCATCTAAGTATTGGCAAAAAATGACTAAGTTTTCGGCTATTTTATACCGATAAAGCAGTGTTCAGCAGATCACAGTTTGGAGAGTTGTTTGAGTTTGAGTTTGAGTTTGAGTTTGAGGTTAAGGTTGAAACTGTTCAGTTTTTTATCAATTTTATTTCTTTCAGCTGTTGCTGCTGCGACTTCTGTGGAAACTGTGACCTACAATGGTCGCTTGATCAATCCAAACGGAACCCCACTTGAAGCTCCTGCTGTTCAGTTCACCATGAAGATCATGGACTACACAGAAAACTGTGTTCTCTACAAAGAGACGCAAACATTGAACATGACGGGATCAAATGGAGCTTTTTCCTTAGTGATTGGTGAAGGCACGCGCATCGATGGCGGAGCGCAAACTCTCAAACAAGTCTTTACCAACGCTGGAACTTTGACCGGCCTGACTTGTACGACAGGTACAACCTACACATCCGCACCGACGGATGATCGACGGCTCGTGGTCAGTTTCAATGATGGTGTAGCTTCACAAACTTTGGCCTCTTTGGCGATCAAGTCCGTTCCATTTGCTCTGGAATCGGCGCAGGTCACGGGTTACGGAATTACGAATTTAGCCAAGATTTCAGGAATCGGCAGCTCAGGAGTGTTGACCCCAGGCCAGTATTCCCAAGTGCTGCAATTTCCCTCAGTCAGTTGTGCAATCAATGAAATTCTCAAATGGAACGGGACTTCTTGGCTCTGCGCTGCCGATGCGACAGGGGTTGCTGGTGGTGGCTTGACAAACTTGAATGGCGCAACTGGTACGACTCAACTTTTTGCTATCGCCACGAGTGGCACCGCACCAACTTTTGCAACTGCAACAAACACGCATACCTTGAATTTACCATTGGCCAGTGGTGCCGGTGTGACTGCAGGTCTGATTTCCAAGACGGATTACGACGGCTTCAACACGAAGCTGAGTTCGAGTTTAGCAAGCGGAGCGATTCTGGTAGGTAATATTTCCAACCAAGCCTCGTCAACGTCCATCAGTGGCGATGCGAGCCTATCGAATCTTGGCGTGCTTTCTTTGGTGGCAACTGCCGTGGGTGCCGGTTCCTATGGTTCTTCGACGGCAATTCCAAACTTCACCGTGGATGGCAAAGGTCGTTTGACTGCTGCCAGCTCAACCGCCTATGCCGATGCCACTGCAGCTGCCAAAGGGATTGTCCAAGTCGGAAGCAATTTGACAGTTTCGGCTGGAACCATTTCACTGACTTCTGGAAATATCACCTCGGCTTTGGGTTACACTCCGGTGAGCAAAGCTGGCGATACGATGTCAGGCCTTTTGGTTTTATCGGCTGATCCCGTAGCGAATTTGGGAGCGGCGACCAAGCAATATGCCGACTCAAAATTACTTGGAAAAATTTTACCTGTGCCACCGGTCCTGGCACAAAACGGGCAAGGTCTTAGATGGAACAACGCCACCACTGCTTGGGAATACTATGCTCCCGGAAGTGTCACATCCGTCGGTTTGACCTTGCCATCGGAAATGACCGTCAGCAATTCACCAATTATGTCGAGTGGAAACTTAGCTGCGACTTGGACCTCGCAAACAACCAATAAAATATTTTCGTCACCCAATGGATCAACCGGAACGCCAACCTTTCGAGCTTTAGCAAACGCAGATCTTCCAGTTGTCGATGTCGGACACGGAGGTTCAGGTCAGTCTTCGACTTTCACTGCCAACTCGTTGATGATGGCCAATGCAACCGGCGCCGCTCTTACCACTGGCATGGTGTGCGCGCTCAATGAAATTTTGAAATGGAATGGAACGCTGTGGGCGTGCAGTCTCGATCAAGTGGGAACTGTGACAAGTCTCATAGCTGGTACCGGACTGAATGTCGGCGCGGGCCCGGGCGGGACTGTGACTTCCTCGGGAACTTTGAACTTGGCAAACACTGCAGTGGCTGCAGGATCTTACGGTTCCGCTTCGGCGGTTGGAAATTTTACGGTCGATGCTCAAGGGCGACTGACTTCGGCTGCAACAACTGCAATTGCCGTCGATGCCGCTGCGATCGCGACTGGCATTTTGCCGATTGCTCGTGGTGGCACTAACTCGGCCACTGCTCTAAATAGCAATCGAATGATGGCTTCCGTCGCCGGTGCCATTGTCGAAATGGGAGCCATGGCAAATGGTCAAGTGATCGTCGGATCCACTGGAAGTGCTCCCGTGATCGCCACAATGTCTGGAGATTCAACCATCACCAACACCGGAGTTGTGACTGTCGGAAAAATCCAAGGTCGCACAATTTCTGCAGCAGCACCCGTTCATGGTGAAGTTTTGAAGTGGAACGCAAACACAAGCGCCTGGGAGCCAACGGCGGTCGAAGTCGTCGCATTCAAAACTGTCACTCAGTCTGTTACGAGCAGCACAACTCTAGTCAACGATGCTGACTTTTCTTTTACAGCATTGCCCAACACAAATTATTATTTTGATCTTTTTCTGCGAGTGACAAATGCTTCGACTGGGAATTTCAAATTCCAGTGGACTTTGCCCTCTGGAACGTGGCAAGGCTCCGGCGGCAACACCAATGCAACCAATCCCGTGTACATCAACAATGCGCCCTACACTTTTACGACCGGTGCAGCGAGCGCCTACTTTCTCCAGTTTCGAGGAATCATCCAAGTCGGAGCAGCCGGCGGAGTCGTCAATTTTCAGTGGGCTCAAGGTACTGTCAATGCAACTGCCACGCAATTGATGCAAGGCTCAATCATGACGGTCCACCAGTACTAAGCTCAGGCTTGTCGGAGTTCCTTTTGAACCACCCAACTTCAACATGTTTATCCGGCTCGTTATTGTTTATCACTGTGGTGTCACCAGTGGCTTGGTAAATAAGTCCGAGCCAGTGAGTGTTTTCAATGAGCCGAGTTTCACTCCCTATCAAAACTAACCTTGCCGCATGAAAATTAATTTCTTCCATGAGCTCACGCTGCAATCCCTGTTCGGGAGTTTCACCAAAATCAATCGCGCCGCCGGGAAGAACCCATTTCCCCGCTGCTATTTTCTGGTCTGCCGACTTTTTCAGCTGCAGAAATTCACCGGCCGAATTTGAAATCACTGCCCGCACATAGATTTTAAAGTTTCGATTTCTAGTTCGGCTGCTTTGCAAGCATTTTTGTAAAGCAAGCAGAAAAGAGCGCATCTTCCAATCCTCTATTCCAATCCTCTATTCCAATTCCAGTGAAACTTAATGTGCAAGCTTCAAGCAAGTGAAGCCATATTTTTGAATTAGCCAATACAAAAGGAACAAGATTGTTTTTTACGAAATCAAAACGAAACAGGCTTTCGTTTTCGATATTTTGATAAACAGCGTTATAATAAAGTCATTATGACTCAAACCACACCCGCATCAGAGGAAAATACGTCTACAATTTCAGCACAAAATAAATAATAGTTTACGGCAACGGCGTCCTGATCAAAAATTAAGTTTACTAACATGCTGAGTTAAATAAACACGCAACGACAAAAACTTTCCGGTTGCATCATTAAACACCTTTGGCTTGCGCAATTCGTTGACGAGGACTTTATCACTGCCGTATATCTCCGGCTGAAAAATCTGATAGCAGCCTCTGGCGCGAAGAGTGCCTACTGGCTTTAGAATTTTCAAACTAACCAACCAAGGAGTCCCTATGAAGAACGTTTTGATTTTGGCCGCAATGTTAGGTCTTGCAACTGTTGCTAACGCCTCTTCTCACTATGCTCAGTACCCAGTGATCAACGAAGTTTCTGCTGACAATCTTTGTGATGCTGGTGCATCTTTCCAGACGATTCATCCAGTCGAAGTTTGCACTCAATGGGTTGACGGCGCAAAAGCTGCAAATCCTGAAGGTTACCAAGGAAATGAATTGGTTTGCGCAAGCAAATCCACTCAATCTTTGGCAGTATCAAAGCATTACACTGTGTCTACTTGTCTAGACCGTGCCCCGGCAAACCCAGAAGGCAACTTGTCAGCTGATTGCCAAAACTCTCGAGTTGAAGAGCGAACTGTCGGAAACCAAATTTCCGTTCCAGTTGTCCAAAACCGAAACGAAGCTGGATTAGTTCAAGTCGGAACTATGACTTACACAATCCCTGCTTGTAAATAATCAACTATTTTCTTCGAGTTTGAAAGGTCTGGCGCCGGACAGACCTTTCACATTATTGAATTGCTGAATCGCACGTGTGTGGAGCCTGTCGTTTAATATCTGAATTGAATCCAGACCAAGATAAAAACAGATCATTTTGAATTGAGTTATTCAACGAAACAGATATCCGATTGTGATCTGGTGGGTAAACTGCAGGGCGTCGGAACTGCTCTTCACTTTTTTTGTTTCCACACGAACACATAGAATCCTTAGAATTCCGAAACATCCAGTTTGAAAAATTCAAAAGTCAAATCTAAAAGACTGTTCACCAGACCGGCCACCCTCTTGCCCCGATTTATCAATGGCACTTAGGAGAGAACTTATAAATCGAGACTAGGACTGATAAATGAAATGGCTTATTTTCTAGCCGAAGGTCTCGCTTTATTTATCGATAAAACATGTCATCCTCGAAGAAGCACAAAATTTATCTCGTGGAGGACAAACATGTTTCGAAGATCCTTTGGGTCCGTTGTTTTCGGTTTCGCTTTGGCATCAACTTTAGGTTCGACAATAGCTTCGGCTCAAATGTCATCAAGCGAAAAAATAGCTGCGGATCGGCAAAAAGCGGCCTTTGAATCTGCTGTCTCCGCTGCGAATGAAGCTAAGTTGGCAGTAGACGCAGCAGGCACTGCCGCTAACGCCTTTGGGGGTCGTATCGCAGCTACTGCAGGCTTAGCTTTTACTTCCTTTACGACTGACGGTAAAGAGCTCTTGCGGAACCTTAGAGCGAAAGCTGCTGCAGCACTGGCAGTGGATGCAAACGCTGCGGCTCTAAATACGGAGGCATCGATGCAACAGCAAAGACAATACGTTCAGGAGGTCAATCGAGCTGAACTTCGTTTTGAAGATGCACGAGACGCGGCTTCTGGGAAAGTGTCGGATGCTTTGAAGAAAGCATCCGAAGCTAAAATGATGGTTGTTACTACTAAAGATTCGCTGACGTCCGCAACTGCCGCGACCCTGAAGGCCCAGTGGGAAAAGACTGCCGACATGATCTGGCTCGATGCCCACAGTCTTCAAACTAACTACAATGGCTACTTGCGGAGATTCTCTGATATCAAGGATGCAGCGATCGTTTTAGAGCGCAATTTGGATAACTCAATCATGGCTGGTTATATGAAGGAAAAAATTGCGCGGACTTTGAACTCCGATAGTCTTTGCAAGGCAGCAGCTTCCTGCACCAAGCCTGGTGGCAAGAACACTGCAAAGTTAAACTCTACCGATCTGGGGGACATCTTTCCCAATATGACTAAGCCCTCAAGCAACTCTGCTCCCCAAAGCGGAAATAATCAGGGCGCAAAGTAAAGTTGAAAGTTGGTTTGCCCAGTACCCCGAGAATGGTATGCAAGGGTTGAAGCCTAAGAAATTTGGGTGTTCCACACGGACACGCCCATAATCGAATTTTGGCTCGAAAAATTGCTGAAATTAAAAATTAACAGTGAGAGTGAGTTGAGTCTAACGAACGCCGGCGGTGTCCGGCACAGGATGCTGTTGAGCATCCTGCAAAAGCTGGTAATGCTTTTGTACTTCCAACATCGGTGTCTCGTTCATTAGGACTGGAGACGTTCGCATCTCGCCTCTCGCGTAGGCTTCTCGGTAGACGGGATCAAAGCTTTGAAATGGAGTTTCCACTTTGGCCTTAGGCAAATATCGATTGAAATTTTCAATCACTGAACGGGCACACGTCGAGTCCTGGCAAAAGGTGTAGAGCTCTTTTGGAAGTGGATCAAAGCTCTTGTTGAAGTCCTGGGTTGGTGCGACTTTAAGGTGAGAATAATTGGCGATGTAATTTTTAAAGAGATAAGTTTCCAATTGATTCGGAATCACAATGCCAAGCAACTCACTGGGAGCCCCTGCTTCTTTTAAGAGCGTCGCAAGAGAGC
>JAYTZS010000182.1:0-4651 GCA_043741885.1 Bdellovibrio sp.
TTGAACCGGACCAGATTCACACGCCTGGAATTTACGTTCAGAGAATTTTTCAAGGTCGTGATTATCAAAAGAGAATTGAACAAAAAACTTTTCGCAAAACGTCGGGAGTTTAAATGCCGTTGAACCGAGAACAGATTGCTCAAAGGATCGCCATGGAAGTTCAAGACGGGTTCACGGTGAATTTAGGAATTGGCATCCCCACCTTGGTTGCGAACTTCATCTCACCTGATAAAAACGTCATGTTGCAAAGTGAGAATGGACTTTTGGGCCTAGGTCCCTTTCCACTCGAGGCCGAAATGGATCCTGATCTGATCAATGCTGGGAAACAGACTGTGACAGCAGTGAAAGGTGCAAGTTACTTTTCCAGCGCGGACAGTTTTGCGATGATTCGTGGCGGGCATGTGGATCTCACAGTTTTAGGCGCCATGGAAGTATCTGAAACTGGAGATATTGCCAATTGGATGGTGCCGGGAAAAATGGTCAAGGGAATGGGCGGCGCCATGGATTTGGTGGCTGGAGCTCGCCGCGTGATCGTGGCCATGCAACACACGGACAAAGAGGGCAATTCCAAGCTCCGCACTCGCTGCACACTTCCTCTAACGGGAGTGGGCTGCATTCAGAAAATTGTTTCTGATTTCGGAGTGATCGACGTCACTCCTCAAGGATTTGTTTTGCGAGAATTCGCACCCGACCTGACTGCCGAGCAGGTTTTAAAAGCAACCGAAGGTCGCATGAGCCTAGCACCGGATTGCAAACCGATGCAACTCAGTCAAAAACAGATTACTGTTTGATACAGTTGAAACTGTCACTGACATCATTCGGAACCTCACGTCCGTCGTCACACAAAGTTGCACCCGATGTGTGCTCAGTGACGTCGCTGCCTTGTGAAGTCCAACTTAAAATGTACAAGACATCCCACTTTTGAGCTCCGCAGGCAGGACTTTCTCCTGACGCTCCACCTGGGAATTTAACTTTGAGAGAGAGAGTTTTGTCCTTACAACTCGCCGCCATATCGTAGTCCCCACCCTCGTAGCGCACTTTGCGGTATTTTCCATCAGCCTGAATTTC
This sequence comes from Bdellovibrio sp., assembly GCA_043741885.1. Lineage (GTDB taxonomy): Bacteria > Bdellovibrionota > Bdellovibrionia > Bdellovibrionales > Bdellovibrionaceae > 21-14-0-10-47-8. The sequence continues at coordinate 1,069 of JAYTZS010000182.1, forward strand.
AGATCCATCCAAAACATATTTGGTCAGTCCCGCCGATTCTGTCGTCGACAAAGAGATCATTTTATCTTGTGACTGAGTCTTACAGCGATAGGTTCCATTGAAAGTTGGACAGGCCCATGAGCTCGTAGCCATCGCAGTAACAACTCCCAAAAGTGCCACCTGAATTTGGTGTTTCATAGAATCTCCTTTATGTTAAAGTGATCAGTTAAAGCTTCAATTTCGCCCAAAGACTAGCCAGGTGCCAGACCTCTGGCAAATGTTTTTGATTTTGCGCCGCTCTCTGCGCTTTCAAAACAGCTGACAGTTCGGCGGTGGCCAAAGTCGAGGTCTTCTGACAATTGCGCGGCTTGTTGGACTCGGTCAAATCTCTCAGAGTAGAATAAGCCTATGGCAATTAGCAGTGGGCCGCGTAAAATTGAGAAAGACTTTTATCTCTTCCGAGAAGGCGATCCGCCCGATGCCATGTATGTGGTTAAAACTGGAAAATTGGCTGTGGTCAAGACCAAGCAAAACACGGAAATTATTTTAGCTGAAATCGGACCTGGAGCGATGGTTGGAGAGATGGCTTTTTTCGACAACGAACCCAGATCTGCTTCGGTCAAAGCTCTAAAAGATTCTGAAGTCATTGCTCTTCCTTACAAAGCTTTGCACACTCAGTTTCAAAATTTTCCGGAATGGTGCAAAGCCATTATGCGAACGGTTAACGGACATTTGCGAAGTGCCAATCAAAGAATCAAGTTGTTAGAGAAAAATGAGCCTACTGAAAATGATCTTTTCCCACCGCACACAATCACGCGCATGGTTTCGATTTTGAACCTCGTTGGTCAGCGCTACGGAAAATTCAGTGCAGAAGACGACGGGCTCCTAGTCAATCCGATTGTTCTTCGCAACTACACAATCCAGATCTTTCATGAGCCGACCCATAAAATGCAGAAACTTTTGAGCAGCCTGATGGAAATGGGCTACCTGAAAGTGCAAGAGATGGGTGAAGGACGCCAAAAGATCGTGATCCTAGATCCCGATTTTCTGTTTGCTTTTGTTGAGTGGTACAATGATTGGCTATTTAAAAAAGAAGGCGACCAGATCTTGGTTCGAGAAGAAGATCTTCCGCTTTTAAAAGCAGTCCTGCACTTCGCTAAGACAACCGAGAAAGATAAAAAAGGACAGTCTCGGGTCGATCTCAAGCGAATGGAAAATGAAGCACAAAAAGAACTTGGCTATGCTGTTCGGATCGAAGACACAGTCGCTTTGATGGCTAAAAAACTGATGGGCGAAAAGATGATGGACTCGGAAATGCTTAGCGCAACTGTAGATTTAACTGAGCTAGAAAAAATCATTCCATTTTGGGAAATCATCTACTCCCTTGGCAAAGTGCGACGCTAGATTTTTTGTAGGTGAGATTATAATACGATTATAATATCAGATCTCGTTGGCAGCGAAGTGGGACTGAATCATTTGGCAGTCTCTCGTACTGATCACCGCCCAAAGTAAAAACATACAGAGTGTTTGTCTTAGTGCCATCGTAGATCGGCTGCCCATAGGTCATGACAACCTTATCGCCGGTCTTGGCCAAACCATATTGAACAAGTATTTTTTCAACTTGCTCCACAACTTGCTCCAAATTTGAGTACGGTCGAATGGGTAAAGTCTGCACTCCCCAAATTAATTCCAAGCGATTCAAAGTTTCGAATTGATCTGTCACTGCAAGAATTCTTGCTTTGGGACGAAATCCGGAAATGATATTAGCCGTGCGTCCGGTGGAGGTCAGGCAAACAATGATTTTCGCGTTCAGCTTCTGAGCCGAAAGGCTGGCGCTTGCTGCGATGGCATTCGCCGGACTTGCGTACTCGCCATCAGTAGAATTTTTATAAAATTTCTCGACGTTTTCTTCGACATCCATGATGATTTCTCCCATGGTGCGAATACAGGAAAATGGGTATTTGCCGCTTGCAGTTTCCGCCGATAGCATCAAGGCATCCGACCCGTCCAAAACAGCGTTAGCGACGTCGGTGATCTCAGCCCGAGTAGGGCGTGGATTTTCGATCATGGAATCGAGCATTTGAGTGGCTGTAATCACCGGCTTGTTTAATTGGTTGGCCATTTGAATGATTCGTTTTTGCACTCCCGGCAGTCGGCTCTGACCGATCTCAACGGCAAGATCTCCCCGGGCCACCATCACGGCGTCGGAAAGTTGAACGATCTCTTCTAAGTTGTCTAGGGCTTCCAGCATTTCAATTTTTGCGCAAATTTTAGTGTCTGGTGATTTTGCATTCACTAGCTCTCTCAACTGTTTAATATCTTTAGCATGTCGAACAAAGCTCAAAGCCACATAATCGACCTTCTGATTCAAACCAAAATCCAGATCAATCAGATCCTTTGAAGTTAAACAGTCAACGGCCAATAGAACACCGGGAATGTTCATTCCTTTTCGATCCTTCAAAGTTCCACCATAAGTGACCTGACAAAAAACTTCGTCTTCTTGAACGTCTAAGACGAGGAGCTCCATCAAACCATCATCCAATAAAATCTTAGTTCCTTTTTTAACACTGACGGCAAGCTCGGGAAAATCAGAGGGAATCATCCCCTTGGTGCCCATGATCTTTTTCATGGTGATCGTGACGTTTTCACCTTCGATCAGAGGGATTGAGCCGCCTTCAAATTTTCCAACTCGGATTTTTGGCCCCTGGAGATCCTGTAGGATTGTGACTGGAGCGCGCAGGTCCTTGGAGAGTCGGCGCAGATGCTGAATGACTTTCAGGTGGTCTTCGTGTGTGCCGTGTGAGAAGTTCAACCGAGCCACATTCAGTCCGGCCCGGATTGCCTTTTCCAGAGCTTCTGGATTTTGAGTAGCAGGTCCGATGGTCGCAACTATTTTTACTCGGCGGTTCACTAGCATGGTGTTTAACTTTTCTTATAGTAATTGAGCTTCTGAGCCAAAGAGGCCATCTGCTCTTGGTGACGTTTTTCCAATCGGTCTACTTCTTTTTCATGCTGCTCTTGTAACTGCGAAATTTTCACATCAAATTTGATATCCTGAGTTTTGAGCTCAGTCTGTTCAACTTTTTTCTGATTTGCTAATCGCTGCTCATAAGCTTCAGCCTGCTTTTGCATTTCCTTCTGAAATTTTTGTTCAGTTTCACTTAACTTGTTTTCGTAATTTTCTACTGTAGAATCAAGTTTTTTTACTAACTTTTCTTCTGTGCCACGCACCTGATCATTCATCCGCACATAGGTATTTTTTAGCTGTTCCATCTGTGCCACTCTTTGATTGGACAATTCACTTTGGTAGGAATCCTTTAAAGATCCAAGGTTTTCGTTGTGGACCCTCTCTTGTACTTTCTGGGCCTGAGTTGTCGCCTTCATGATCTTCTCCACCCGAGTCTGAGTGCGATTGTCGAGATGCTCCAGAGCATTTCGATTTTCAATAATGAGATGATCACGATCTTCCTGATGACGCTCGTTTGCAATGATTTGATCTGTTTTGTGTCGGCGATCAGACATGTGGAGAAGATCCTGATTTTTCAATGTCGCGTCCACAATCCGTTCTCGATTGAGATCTTGGTTCTTCTCAAGCCCTTCTTGT
>JAYTZS010000183.1:0-4638 GCA_043741885.1 Bdellovibrio sp.
ATCTCACCAGACTGGTATTTAGCTTCCGCTTGCGGACATCAATTTGATGATGGGCTCTTTTATAGTTGTTTAGAAATGGGTCAAAAAACTGGATTTGCACCGCTGGCTCTCGAGAAATGCTCTTCAGAAGATCTCACCGACGAAGCTCGCCTAACCTGTGTAAAATCGGCTCAAATCGATCTGACAAAAAGTTTTCAGAGCCGACAACCTGCAGGCCGCAAGAAACCTTCTCGCAAGCCTTCTTCAGATAATAAATAGAATCTAATCTCCCTCTTTCTCAAAAAAGTGGTTTGTTTTTTGAAATGGCTGCAAGCACCCTTGCATCAACTTTCGGTGGGCCTTCCAAGGTAAATCCGGACAAGATTTTTCTCTTCCTAACGTTCGAATGAAGATATAAAAACCGACTTGTTTCCACATGTTGCTTCGAAAACGGTACCGGTCACCAACTCTCCCAAAATGAGGTGGCCCATACCCTTTTAAGGACTTGGGCTTGTCCTCAAGCACAAGTAAAGTCACGCCACTTAACTCACATTATTGCACTGACTAGGCTCGCGACTTATGAAGACCAGTCTCGCTTCGATTGAGGAGTGGAGCTTCACAAAATACCCTCAAATTAAAGAGGTCTCATCCTTGCGGACCAGAGTTATTTTGTGGGTTGTATATTTTGTTAATCGGAAAGACCCTCGCTGACCGATTTCATTCCGACGTTTTTTTTCTAATCTTTTTCCTCTTCTTCGTCTTCTTCTGTCGAACCAACAGGCCCAAAGATTCCTTTTGATTCAGCACTAAGTACGAAAGTACATTTTTGAAGTCTCTCCCCCAGCTGAGAATTCTTGTATACGGGCGAAGGGCAAAAACTTTGCCTGTGAAGCTTTTGTGTTTTCGAATTCTGAGAGCGAGAATGGATGTCAGTACCCGAATGAAGGCATTGTAATCCTTACGGTCTTTGATCTTCACCACACAGTGAATGTGAGACCAGTTCAAAGCCGTGGAGTAGACGCGAATGTGAAATCTCTCAGCTATGTTTCGAATCAGTTGCTCTAATCGGCGATTTCCTGGATTGAGCACACCTTTCAAATCTGACTTTAAAACTAAATGGATGGCATGTTTAGTTGAAAGTGCCCGCCGCCCTTTTCTCTTTCCTAAAAGCAGAGAGCCACCGTGTTCTTTTTTTGATTTATTTGATGCTTTGAAATCAGATTTCTGCATGATATTCCTCCTTCCAGTTCCAGTTCCAGTTCCAGTTCCAGTTCAGTATTCATATCACAGGTATTTCGCCGATGTTTTTGCAGCACTCCCATCAGAGTGTGAAATCGCAGTTATAGGCGCCTTCACCCCTTCGCCCTGAAGCGATCTCGAGTCCGGCAAAGGAAATTTTTAAAAATAAAAATATCTTTTGTCCTATTTAGAGCTAGAGATCGAAATAACCTGTCAACATCAATCTAAAAATAAATCTATAAATATATTTGCAAATAAATAGTTAGTTACAAACCTAATACATATGTAACGGCACCGGCCGGGACATATGTAACACTTTACAAATAATCATGCGATGCCGTGGTTTTGACCTGGAGAAAGACTAAATCGATGAATAAAAAAGTTAAATTAATTGCTGCATTTCTCGCAGAGGATGAAACATTTGCTGGCCACTTCAGGATCTACAATACCAGCACCAACAGTGACTATAGGTGGCCCTCTTTCTTGAAAAAAAAGTGCCGTGATTATTTTAAATTAACCGATTCGCCATCAGTCCCGGAAGATATGACATTCTCCTCTCTCTGAACTTTTGATTTTGAAAAAATCAAAAGTTAACAAGCGGTTCCGAATTTGGATTTCTCTGCTGATATCCATCCGCGCGTTCGTGAAATCCATAATGCGGATTTGTCACTTCTCAATAAAATCGAGTCATCCAAAAAATAACCCACTGAAAAAAGAATGATCCATCTAAGTTTAGAATCTAAGTTTAGAATATCTGCTTAGAATTTCTTCGACGACAATTCGAGGAAGCCACCACTGAAATTGGTGGCTTTCAAATAACCCAACTCACGCAAAGCCAAAGTTGCCTCCGCAGATTCAATTCCCTGCTCTGAAATCAACACGATCTTTTTTTGCTGAGTGATCCCGACGGCTTCTAACTTTACTTTGATCTCTGAATTCGGCAGCCCTTGAAAACTGACAAACTCTGTCCAAGGAATTCTTGGCATCGACAATTGCAACTTAGATTTCTTGCCAATTGACCGAGTGTCTTCTGTTGCTCTAACATCCGCTCTAACATCAATTAAGATGGCCGAAGCACTGTCCGGTTTTTGCAGGATGTTGAGCACTTCATCTCGCCTCGCTAGCAAAGATTCATCAAGCTCTGGCTTCCAAATGGTCGCGCTTGTTCGTGGCGGAGCTTCACTGGAGGTCAGTGGCTTTTTGAATGAAGAAACAGCAGCAAAACGAACGTTCTTCACACCCAGATACTTCAACGTCCAAGCGACGCGGCCCTCTTCGCCTTTTCCCTCCGGTCCTCGGCCAACCACGACGACAAAGGAATTTGGTGATATACCTAAACGTGCCAAATGCCGGGTCAAAGCAAAATGATCGAGATCAAGAATTCCCAAAAAAGGACTTTCTCTTTGAGTAAAATCCTCTGGTCGCAATGGGATCGCCCCATTCAGGTGCGACACCGAGTATTCAAATGCCGGACGTGCATCGACTAAGATCGTCTGGTCGGTCAGAGCAATCTGCTGCGAGTCTTTTGCTTGGGCTGCATGCGATTCGTACACTCGGGTCGGCGCCACCTGGCAACCTAACAAGAGTGAGTTGGCAAAAATGAAAATGAGAGAGGAAATTGGAGAAACTATAAAAGAAACAGTGAAATAAACAATGAAAGAAACAATCGGATACTTCGAATTCATTTCAGCTTCATTGTTGGAAACAGAATAATATCTCGAATGCTCGCACTGTTGGTTAGGATCATGACGATTCTCTCAATTCCGATTCCAACTCCTCCGGTGGGTGGCATGCCAGTGTCAATGGCGTGGATAAAATCTTCGTCCATTGGCTGAGCCTCTTCGTCGACGACTCGCTTTTCTTCTTGTTCTTTCAGACGGGCGTACTGCTCCTCAGGATCATTCAGTTCCGAGTAAGAATTGCCTATCTCCATACAAGCGGCAAAGGGCTCAAAGCGCTCGACCAACCCCGGAACACTGCGATGCTTTTTAGTTAATGGCGAGATTTCGACTGGATGGTCCATGACAAACGTCGGCTGCCACAAATGTTCTTCGACGGTGACTTCGAACAGTCGAATGAGCATTTCACCGCGGCTGACTTTTGGTTTTCCATCTGCTGCAAAAACTTTCCCGTACACTTCTGGATGTTTTTTTAGCTCTTGAGCCAAATCAATTTCGGAAATTTTTTCAGGATCGACTTTGGCATATTCGCGGATTCCATCCATCACTGTCAGGCGTCGCCAGGGTGGGGTGAAGTCCACGACTTTGTCTTGATAAGACACTTCCATGCTGCCGGTGATTTTCAGAGCCAAATTGGAAATCAGCTCTTCAAACTGGGTCATCTGGTAATTGTAATCGGTATAAGCTTCATACCACTCGAGCATAGTAAATTCTGGATTGTGCGAGCGATCGATTCCTTCGTTGCGGAAATTCTTTCCGATCTCGTAGACTTTTTCGAAACCGCCTACCACCAACCGCTTGAGATAAAGCTCCGGAGAAATTTTCATGTACAGCTTCATGTCGAGAGCGCGATGATGAGTCGAAAAAGGATAAGCCGCAGCTCCACCGTAAATCGGCTGCAAAACTGGAGTTTCGACTTCGAGGAATCCCCGAGCATCTAGAAACGAGCGTATCTCACGAATGATCTGGGATCTCATTTCAAAAACTTTTCGCGAGTCCGGATTGGAGATCAAATCCAGATGCCGGTGCCGATATTTAATTTCAACATCGGCAATCCCGTGAAATTTTTCAGGCAAGGGCTCTAATGTTTTGGTCAACATCGTGAGCTTTTTACAGTGCAAAGAAAATTCGCCTTTTTGTGATTTGAAAGCATGCCCTTCGACTCCGACAATGTCTCCCAAGTCCAACAAATCGAAAACTTTGCGATCCATCTCGCTCAGCTCTTCTAATTTGACATAGATCTGCAAAGGTCCGCTTTGGTCCTGCAAATTGAAGAAAGCGGCTTTTCCCATTGAACGCAAAGTCATCAGCCGACCGGCCAAACGGTAATTGCTATCAAGCAATTTCTCGCCGGCTTGCAACTGATCGGCGTGCCTTTCAACCACTTCCCTGATTGAGGCTGTTCGCTCAAAAGTGTAAGGATAGGGGTTGATTCCGGCCTCTCTAAGAGCCTGAAGTTTTTTTCGCTTTTCAGCTCTCAGCGGATTGTCGTCACCATGAAGCATGAACTGGTTCCTTTACTGGTTCCTCTAGAGAGATTTTCCGGCAAATAAATCTTGGACCTGATTGAGAATTTTGATCGCGTCTGCTTTGGGTCTTTGAAAAGCATTTCGACCCATGATGCTGCCAAAGGCACCCCCTTGAGCCAACTGAGTCACCTCTCCCAAAAGTTCATCATTGGATTTCGTCTCACCGCCCGAGAAAATCACAATTCGCTTTCCAGCAAAGCAAGCTTGAACCA
>JAYTZS010000184.1:0-4633 GCA_043741885.1 Bdellovibrio sp.
CCGATTGAAACCCGGAATTTTTGCGATGTCTTCTACTTCGGCAATTTTGATGGATTGAACATCGGGGAAAACTCGCAACAATTCTTTTTTTCTTTTCTCACCCAGGCCCACGACGAAATCCAATTCAGATTCCAAGCTGGTAGCTTCTCGCAGTTTGCGATGGTAGTTGATGGCAAAGCGATGAGCTTCATCTCGAATTCCGACCAAAATATGATGAGCCTCTGAATTGTTTTTGAACACCACCGGATTTTGCCGTCCTGGAATATAAAATCTTTCCTCGGTGCTGAGCACCTCAGAATCAGAGAATTCACCTTGAACTCGCGCTTTGGCCAATCCGACCACAGGAATTTCTGCACGTCCAATATCCTTCAATATCTTGCAAGCAGCACTGAGCTGTCCTTTTCCACCGTCGACCACGATCAACTGAGGATCTTCGTATTCCGAATGCTGGAACCTGCGGGAAAGGACTTCTTTCATAGAGGCAAAGTCGTTGGCCCCTTCGACAGTTTTGATTTTGTAGCGCCGGTAGTTTTCTTTGCTGGGAACGCCCTCTTCGAACACGACCTGGCTTGCCACAGATTCAGCACCTTGAAAATTGGAAATATCATAGCATTCTATTCTCAGGGGAACTTGCGGCAGACCTAACTTTTCTTTGATTTCGAGGAGACCCTTGAGTTTCTCTTCTGACTTCGTCACGTATTTTTCAAAATGAGCTTTTGCATTTTGATTGGCCATCTCAATCAGAGCATGAGCTTTTTCGCCGGTTGCAAAGCGAACAGTCACGTCGGAGCCTGATCGCTCTTTCAAAACGGCTTCCATTAACTTGGTCATATCCATCCCTACATCGACAGACAGGAGGACTTCTTCTGGAATGATGTTGTCGTCATAATATTGATTGAGAAATGAAATTAGCCACTCGCGCGGGTCTTCTAAGGGATCTTGAGGATCGAGCATGGGAAAGTAATGAGCTCTGGTTCCAAGCACCCGCCCACTTCGAATATGCACAGTTTCGATCAAACAGCCTCTTTCGTCTCCAAAAAATCCAACTGCATCTTGGTCTTTGTCACTGGACGCGTTGATCACCGACTGTTTTTCTAAAATGGATTTCACAGCAGAGACCGAATCACGGAGTCGAGCCGCCACTTCAAATTTTTCTTCTTGGGCCGCGAGCTTCATTCGCTCACTCAGCTGTTTCACAACTTTTCGATCTTGTCCGCGCAGGAAACTTTTTGCTCCCTCCATTTCACTGCGGTAATCTTCCTGTGAAATCAATTTCACACAGGGCGCCGTGCAACGACCAATTTGGTAAGTCATGCAAGGGCGCTTGCGCGATTTGAAAATGGCGTCGGTGCAATCGCGAATTTTAAAAGTCCGGTTGAGAAAGCGGATCGTCCCGTGAACGGCAAGCCCCTTTGTGTAAGGGCCAAAATACAAGGAGCCATCTCGCTTCACTTTACGTGCTAAATACAACCGCGGAAAAGCATCTTTCCAAGACAGTTTGATGTAAGGGTAGGCTTTGTCATCCTTCAGCCGGATGTTGTATTTCGGTCGGTGCTTTTTGATCAGTGAAGCTTCGAGCAAGAAAGCTTCCACTTCAGTTTTGGTGAGAATGTATTCAACTTCTAATATGTTTTTGACCAAGTAGCGGGTCTTGGTCGAGTGGTCCTTGCTGTCAAGAAAGTAGCTGCGAACTCGAGCTCGAAGATTCTTAGCCTTGCCGACGTAAATAATTTTGTCAGCTTGCCCCTTCATCAAATACACACCGGACAGAGTTGGAAACTCTTTCACTTTTTCTTTTAAGCTGTCCTTTAAGGCTTCCTTTGAGGCTTCCATACTTTCCTGCGACATCCGTGTTCCGCTCGATTCAAATTATCTGACCTGAATTTGAATGGTTTGACTCATAGTGGGCCCATAAGATCTGTGGGATCCATCAGCAAACTGCAAAGTTAAAGTGTGAGGGCCAGGAGATAACTTTACTTCAGTCTCTGTTTGCCCTTTCCCAAAGTGGAGATGAGCTCGGTCATTGGGAACAGCCTGGCCTGCCGCGATGGGTTCGGCGTCGATGAAAAGATGGTGATGCCCAGAACTGATGCTGTCGGGCTCATCGCCTGCAGCTTTCACGGTCATTCCTTCGACTGCCATTTTGACTTTAAACTTGCTCGGCAGTTTCGCTTTGTTCTTTGGTTCAATAAAGAAAACTTTGGCTTTTTTAATCGCTCCCTTGGCATCATCGGAGAGAGTCTCATTTTTCATCTGAGTCTGCGCCTGATTGAGATCCTTTCCGTCAGCAGCCGCTCCCGGCTGCGTTCCATCTTGCGCCCAAACAGCACTAGTCAGTTGAATAGTTAAAAAAACAATCGTCAGTAGGCTGGTGGTTTTCATTTTGATCTCCTTGATCAGTTGGTTTCGTTGCCTTCGGCTTGAGGTGCCTCTATGGCTTTCGACTTTCCTTCAATTACACGGTCAGAATCTTTTTGCACATCTCCCGAGCGAATATCCAATTCAAGAATTTGCATCCGTTTTACTTCATCTCTGATCTTGGCAGCTTCTTCGAAATCCAATCCTTCGGCTGCTTTTTTCATTTTCTTTCTTAAAGTTTCAATTTCCTTTTGCAAAGCATCCGGCCGATCCGCAAATTTCTCAAACAAATTGAAAACTTTCTTCGGCTCGTGGCCCAGTTGCATAGCCGGATTTCCGTCAAAAATATCCCCTAGGCCTTCACGAATTCGTTTGATGATGGAAGTCGGAGTGATTCCATTTTCGACATTGTAAGTGTTTTGAATGGTTCGCCGCCGGTCTGTTTCACCCAGAGCTCGCTTCATGGAGTCTGTGACGATGTCACCGTACAGAATGACTCGCCCATTGATATTTCTGGCGGCTCGTCCAATGGTTTGAATCAGCGACCTCTCAGAACGTAGAAATCCTTCTTTGTCCGCATCAGTGATGGCTACTAGGGAGACCTCAGGAATGTCCAAGCCTTCCCGTAAAAGATTGATTCCAATCAAAACATCAAAAACTCCCAGACGCAGATCTCGGAGAATTTCCATGCGTTCCACGGTTTTGATGTCACTGTGCAAGTACTTCACTTTGGTTCCCAGGGACTCATAGTACTCAGCTAGGTCTTCTGCACTTCGCTTGGTCAAGGTGGTGATCAGCACTCGCTCTTTCTTTTTCACTCGGTCACGAATTTCTTTTAGCAAATCGTCAATTTGATGCTTCACAGGTCGCACTTCGACCACTGGATCGATCAAAAAAGTCGGCCGTATGATTTGCTCAACTATCATTCCGCCACTTTTCTGCAATTCGTAAGCTCCAGGTGTCGCCGACACATAGATCACTTTGTCCATGAAAGCTTCGAATTCTTGAAAGTTCAAAGGTCGATTGTCGAGTGCTGAAGGCAAACGGAAACCATGCTCAACTAGAGTCATCTTTCGCGCTCGGTCCCCTCGGTACATCCCACCAATTTGTGGAATGGTGACATGGGATTCGTCGACGAAAGTGATAAATTCTTTGGGAAAGTATTCGAGCAAAGTTGGCGGCGGCTGACCCGGTCCGCGGCCGGTCATGTGTCTCGAATAATTCTCGATACCTTGGCAAAATCCCATCTGCTCAATCATTTCAATGTCGTACAGGGTTCTTTGCTCGATCCGTTGAGCTTCCAAAAACTTTAATTCTTTTTGGAAAGTCTGTAGTCTTTCACGAAGCTCATCTCGAATGGTTCCGACAGCGTTCTTTAAATTGTCGTCACCAGTGGCATAGTGAGATCCGGGATATATTCCCACTTGCTCCATCTGATCGAGCACCTGTCCTGTCAAGGGATCGATCCAGGACAGCTTTTCCACAAAGTCGCCGAAAAATTCAACTCGGATCGCCCGCTCTTCTTCGTAGGGAGGAAAGATCTCAACAATGTCCCCACGCACTCGCACAGTGCCACGGTGGAAATCCACATTGTTTCGTTGATACTGAATCCGAATCAATTCGCGGAGCAGATGATCGCGCTTCAATTCGGTGTTTGAAACCAAATGAATCATCATCCCAGCATAAGCTTCGGGGCTACCAAGTCCGTAAATACACGACACTGAGCTCACAATGATCACATCTTTACGGTCAAACAAAGAGCGCGTCGCCGAGTGGTGCATGCGATCGATCTGCTCGTTAATTGCCGAATCCTTCTCGATGAAGGTATCGGTGGTTGGGATGTAGGCTTCAGGCTGATAGTAATCATAGTAGGAAACAAAATACTCGACAGCATTTTTCGGAAAAAGCTCTTTGAATTCCAAATACAATTGAGCGGCCAAAGTTTTGTTGGGCGCAAGCACCAGCGCCGGCTGATCGAGTTCTGCGATCGTGTGAGCCATGGTGAAAGTTTTCCCAGAGCCTGTCACGCCTAAAAGAGTTTGATGATTTAGACCCTGTTTAAAATTACTGAGAATTTCAGCAATCGCCTTTGGTTGATCACCAGAGGGAGTGAAATCAGAAACAAGATCGAATGTCTTTTTCGATTTCTTCTCAGATTTTTTCTCAGGTTTTCTCTCCGATTTGTTCACAGGAGACTGCTTGGCGACTGCGGATTTTTCGCCGGAAGATTTATCAACGATGGATTTGCTTGTCACTATTTGGCAACCTCCCATTC
>JAYTZS010000185.1:0-4624 GCA_043741885.1 Bdellovibrio sp.
ACGAATTTCTGACTTCGTTCACTGAACAATCCAATTTACAAGTGGTGCGGCGAATTGAAAAAGAAGAGTGGGTTGGTTACTGGATGCGATCACCTTTGGTTGAAAGCTAATCCATGCGCAGATATTGGATCTCTCCAGATCAAATTCGCGGAAGTGATGTGGATATCTCTGGGGAATCTTTCCATCACATCTTTGAGGTGTGCCGCCAAGAAGTTGGCTCTCATTTCGAAATTCTCGGCGATGGGCGTTCGGCTCATCTGGTCGAGGTTCTCAAAGTTGAAAAGAAAAGAGCTCAGGCGCGGATTTTAGAAACTCGGCAAATTCCTGAGGTTCGAAAGCCGCATTGGGTGCTGGCACTATCCTTTAGTCGCTACCCGGTGATGGACTCGATTATCGAAAAAGCAGTGGAGATGGGAGTCACTCGGATCCAGCCTTTTTATTCTGAATTTAGCTTCATTCGTAACTCGAGTTCGCTTCCTCCATCGAAGTCAGAGCGCTGGCAAAAAATTATCATTTCTGCAACTCAGCAAAGTGGCCGAGGGGATTTGATGACAATTTCTCAGCCATGCGCTTTGCGAGATTTATGGCCGCAGTTTAACCCTTCTGGCACTCATCAAGGTCTCTTTGCTTATGAGGGGTCCTCAGGCATTGGGACTGTGGCGATTCAAACGCAGCTGCAGTCGCTCAAGACAAAAAATTCCCAAGAGTTCTGGATATTTGTCGGTTCTGAAGGGGGGTTTTCCTCGACCGAAGTCGAGCTGTTTCGTAGCAGGGGCTTGAAGCCTGTGACTTTGGGAGAACAGGTGCTGCGAGTTGAAACGGCTTGCATCGCTCTTTTAGCCGTCCTAAAGTACGAGTTTGGACACATGACGGCACAAGTGGGAGATCTCGACTGATGAAGCAATTTAATCCCTCGCTACACGAACAGGATGATTTTGAATTCAAACCTTTGACTGAAGGTCTGGGCTTTCATAAAAAGTCCCAAGATAAAGTCAAAACCAAAGGTAAAAACGACTCTTCATTCGAATCTGAGAAACAGTTCCCTAAAAGCAAGATTCAGTATCAAGCAGGGGATATGGATCTATCAATCACTCCCGCGCTGCCGCGAAAAGGTTTCGATTCGACAGCTGGCTTGAAGCGTTCGACACTGACTGATTCTTCCAGTCATTCGAATTTAAATTCAAGTTCAAGTTCGACCGTCGATGACATTTTGAAAACATTGAACGAAAAGCGCGGCCTCGAAATGAGTGAGAAGAGCCAATTGAATCAGCCGGTTCCGATCGTTTACAAAGCTTCGCAGTGGGATCTTTCAGCCAGTCTTCTTGATGCCATGCTGGTGACGGCAGCGACTTTGCTTTGCTTGATCGTTTTGCTGGTTGTTACTCGAGTGGATCTCTTTGCCAATTTGTACCATCCGGACTCCAACAAAATGGTCTACTGGAGTCTGCTGTCATTGATTGCTGGAACCACATGGATCTATCTTGTTTGTAACCGGGTGTTCTTGGGCCAGACTCCAGGTGAGTGGGTCTTCGATCAGCGCCTGGGCAAGCCAGATCAGTTCGGCACCACCGACTATGCTCTGAAAACCGCAGCCCGCTCCACTTTGGTCCTTTTCACCGGGCTCTTCTTTTTCCCTCTAATTTCCCTCTTCACCAACGAAGACTATCTAGGAAAGCTCCTCGGCCTCGAACTGTTCCGAAGATAAAAAGGTACCGTCTTCCCGTTTTGCGACTGAGCGGATCATTCTTGCCAGTTCTCCCAAACTTCAAAGGATTCTGTGGGAAAAGTAGTTGCAGTCGAAAACATTTCTCGAGAGTTAGAAGCTTATCGCACTCGCAAACTGGTGTTCACCAATGGCTGCTTCGATCTTTTACATGTGGGGCATGTCCGCTATCTGGCAGAAGCGAAATGTTGCGGTGATTTTTTAGTTGTCGGAGTCAATTCCGACTCCAGCGTGAAGAGCCTCAAAGGTCCAACTCGTCCCATCCAAAATCAGGAGGACCGCGCAGAAATTTTGGCGGCCCTCGGTGCTGTTGATTGCGTCGTCATTTTCAATGAAGAGACTCCCGAAAAACTGATTGAGCTCGTGAAACCTCAAGTCTTGGTCAAAGGTGGAGATTGGAAACCACAGCAAATCGTCGGCAGCCGATTCGTTCAGTCTTATGGCGGCGAAGTGCGCTCCCTCCAATTCGTCAATGGCAAATCCACTACCAAATTGATCGAGAAATCTCGCTAGCTTCAGACTCGCGGATTTCTCACTTAAATCTTTAGTCGAACCCATTTTGCGCTCTGTGGCGCAAAATGGGAAGACGGTACCTTCTAAAATCGGGTGCCGAGCTTTGCGGAGTAGGTGGCTTGGGTGTAGCGGTCGATCTCGAGAGCGAGAAAAGCTTTGGAAAATTTCAGGTTCACTCCGCCGACATAGTGAGATTCGCTGAGGTCGACACGGGCGCTGGTGCCCGAGGCTGTGATTCCTTCGCTGCCGCCAGAGAAGGTCCCGATCACTCGGACCCAGCCAAGGCCTGTGTACAATGTGAGGTCTTGAACGCTGAAGCCTGCGACTAAATCAAAGCCCGTTGAGACAGTGGAAATTTTATTCTGAAAATTGACTGCGTTTCCAGAGGCCACAAAGCTGAGGTGCGCTGGCAAATAATCGGCTTGGTAAAATCCCCAGCGAAACTGCCCGCCGAAATTATTGATATTCTCTTCTTGAGTGAAGGGCGAGAATTGAACAAACAAGTCAATGTTGTTGTAGAGTCCTTTGCCCAAAGTAACGAGAGAGTAATTCGTCTCACTTTGACTGGATGCTTTGGCTCCCAGACTGGAAAGGTCGCCAGTCGATATCACTTCAGTTGAAAAACCAATTTCGACACCGTCAAATCCACCAAGCGGATAAGGATTGCTCAATATTTTTTCAGCTGACGAGAAACCCAAAATTTCAGTGGTTTTCTTCATCTCATTTTCATTTAAATTTTTAGGCAAATTGAGAATTGCTTGAGCAGAGTGCGAAAAAAGAACTGGAATGCATAAAGCTAAGGCCTGAATCAGACTTTTCATTCTCTAAGAATGGAATCTTTTTCGTAAAAAATCCAGTGATGCTTGCTGTATCGCACTCAAAGCATTGATCTTAGCGATGAGGGCTTGGGCCTGCTGCACAATGCCGGGATCTTCTGATTTCAAAAGTCGAGTCAACGCAGGAACAGCTGTTTTCAGCTGAGACACACTGACTGGAGCCGAGCCCGGACTTCGACTATTGCGAGAAATGCTAGCGGTCGCTTGCTGACTGTCGATCGATTGATTGAGAAGCTGTGTAGCTTTCGATAGCACGTTCGAATCAGTCGACCCAAGTGCAGCGGTGAGCGCCGGGAACCGCGGAGTTTCCGCATAAGATTGAACGAGAGCATGAATCTGAGTCTTAACAGGCTCTGGATTTTTGTCGTTGTCATGCACAACCAAAATAGAAAATGTTTTAGCAGAGTCCTCTTGTTTCAAGATAAAAATCGCAAGGCCCTGTCGATCTGCAGCTGTGTCGCTGAGAAGGTCTGCACTGATCGAATAAAAAGACTGCGCATCCAAATCCTTAGAATGAAAGGCAGCTAAAAAATCACTCCCATTTTTTGCACTTGGCTGAACAAACAGCAGAGAACGCCATTGCCCAGAGGAAAGCTTAGGTTTTTCTTCGTGGTCGTGGGCCTTAACATTCGTTTCAGCGGTTGGCGGATTCGAATTGACAGGCGCCACATAAGGACTTGTTTCATTCGAAAGGTTCGATTTTTCACCAGAATCGGCAATTTTAGAATTGCCATTGCCAGCTGCTTCGACAACTCGAACAGCTACTTTGGCTTTAGCCTTAGCGGCAGCAGCCGCAAGATCTGCAGCTTTCTTTTTTGCCAGAGCCGCCTGCTTCGCTTTAGGCAGAATTTTATTTGGAGTTTTAGCGATAGGAGGTTTCGGACCAGTAGGAGGAGAAATCAAAGTTGGAGCACGAGGAACCACCGCTGCCATTGCAGGCGCAGCCGGTCGAGATAAAATCGTGCGAATCACTTGGCGTCCAGATAAATCATAAGGAACAGAATCACCATTCGGTCGAGCCATCTGATAGGAAAGATCGCCTGTTATAAGAGGAGAATTCGGTGATTTAAACACTTTGGCGACTGTGTAAAATGAGATTCCCATAGCCGCAACAACCAAAAAAACCGGCCAATGTCTGACGATTCCATTTTCCATAGAGAGCCTCTCACCAACCATACATAGCAGAAGTAATGCCACCTCTAATGTTTTGAGAAGCCTTGCAAGTCAGTCGGTGCGACTGACCTTTAGTAGACTGTCAAAACTTTTGACAGCAACATGTTTCTTTCTTCTTTTTGTAGGTCAGTTTTTGAAGTGGCTGCAAACACCATTGCGACAACTTTCGGTGGGCCTTCCAGGGTAGATCCGGACAAGATTTTTTTCTTCATAACATTCGAGTGAAAATATAAAAACCGGCTTGATTTCAGCATGTTGCTTGGAAAAGGGTATGGGTCAATCAGGGCGTACGCATCAAATTCCCTTTGATTTTCCGTTGTTAAATAAAATTCGAAGAAGATAACTGTGATCCCAACCAGCCGTTTTTTGTTTTCGCCTG
>JAYTZS010000186.1:0-4620 GCA_043741885.1 Bdellovibrio sp.
GGTTTTGTAAGTTTATTGGTGTGTTGTGGGAATCCCCGCTATTTGGATTCAGATTGGTCTTCGAAAGTCGCGAGCTTAATCAGTACTTTGTCGAGATGAGTGGGCGCGACTTTACTTGTGCTTGAGTACAAGCCCAAGTTCTAAGAGGGGAATGGGTCACCACATTTTTGGAGAGTTGGTGACCGGCACCTCATTTTCATGCAACATATTGAAAACAAGTTGGTTTTTATATTTTTTTTTATCGTTGTGGCGGGCGAAATCGCGGTTGGTTCGATCTACAAGAAAATTTAAATTAGAGAGTGCAGGAGCTGCAAGGCCTCATCTCGGCAGGACTGCGAAACGATCACTGTGGTGCTCAGAGGAGATTGCAAAGTGGTGTGCACTTCAATTTTTTTCTCATTGAGAACATTGAGAATTTTCTGCACCACTTCGTAAGAAGTGGAGCCAGTGCAGGTTGCGGTGACGCTAGCTAGCTTCTGTGGAGACAATTTCATGGCGCAGCTGCCTTCGGTGATGGCAGCTGCGGCCACTTCCTTTTCAATTGCTTGCAGAATCTCGGTGGGGCCTGCAAGAAAAAATTGGAAATTTCCCAGGTCTTGGTTGATCTGTAGAATTTGCGGGAAGGCGATTTCCTTTTGTTCAAAAAGTTCACGCATCTGCTTCAGAGCCGCGGCCGCCGATTTCTGTGGCACATGAATTTCTAAAACTCGCTCATGGGAATTAATACTGAGGATGGAAGCTGATTCAAACATTGGCGCTCCTTCGCGGACCCAGGTTCCTTCATTTGTTTTGAAAGATGCCGGCCCGATATAAAGTGGAATATTTTTTCTTTGCGCCAGTTCGACACTTCGATAATGCAGAACCTTCGCTCCCCAAAAAGTCATTTCTAAAAGTTGACGATAGGTCAGTTCACGCAGAGCCTTGGCCCCGAGTACGACATGCGGATCCGCCGAGTAAATAGCTGGAACATCTTTTAGAATTTCACAGACATCGGCTTTCAGAAATGCTGCCATGGCGACTGCCGTGGTGTCTGAGCCTCCGCGACCTAAGGTTGTGATTTCTTTGCTCACTGCTGAGACTCCTTGGAATCCAGCCAGCACAACCACCTTACCCTCGTTCAAAGCAGCTTCGACTCGAAATGCTTTCACATCTTGAATGAAGGCATTGACGTGAGCTGGGTCGGTCAAAATCCCTGCTTGGCTGCCAGTGAAACTAATCGCAGGGCAACCCAGGTCATGCAAAGCCATGCTGACAAGTGCCATGCTGATGCGTTCGCCAGTGGTTAATAGCATATCCATTTCTCGGCGATTCGGTCTGAGTGAGATTTTGTTGGCAAGTTCAATCAGCTGATTGGTGGTTTTCCCCATGGCGCTAACTACGGCGACAATCCGAGTCCCTTCTCTGGATAGAGAGGACAAGCGGGCGGCAACTGTTTTGATTTTTTCTGGATCGGCTAAAGTGGCTCCGCCATATTTTTGCACAATCAGTCTTCTAGGAGGTGCTGTCATGATAAAGTCATCTTGCTTGAAAAGAAAATCTTACTCAAGCTATTTGGGCATAGCTCAAAAGCCGAAACGAAAGGCCGAATCTAGGAAAATAAATTTCAATAAGTGCGTTGTAGAAATTGAGAGACGACAGTCACAGATCCCTTTGGAACACGAATGGGATGGTGATTGATTTGAGTCGGAATATAACCAGCCACCAATTCTGCATTCAAATCTAACAAAGATTTTCGAGTGACTCCGAGTTGAGAAGCTAACAGCTTCAAATCTGTGCCTCCGGGAGCCATCACCAAATCGTAGTCGAGACTTTCAAACTGAGCGAGATCGCGAAAGCCATACAGTCCAGGTGACTTGGCAATCATCATTGCAGCTAAAATTTTGGGAACATAATCCACTGTCTCTTTCGGCAGAGCGCCTAACTGAGACAACGTCCAAAAATCTCGAGTCTGGTAGCGTTGAATCTGTCGGCGCAAACCATTTTCACCCATATTGTAACTGGCGGCGACCAAATACCAAGAGCCAAATTCGCGGTGCAAATCTTTTAGGTAGCCAATGGCAGCCAAAGTGCTTTTTTTGAAATCACGTCTCTCGTCCAACCACCAATTGACTCGCAAGCCATAGCGCTGTCCTGTAGCTGAAATAAATTGCCAAGGCCCTACAGCTTCAGCAGAGCTCATCGCATTGGGCGCAAATCCACTCTCGATCATCACCATAAAGGCAAGATCTTGAGGGAGCCCTGCATTTTTCAGTTCCTTTTGAATGAACGGCAAATACTTGCTGGATCTTTCGAGCCAATCACGAAACCAATTCTTACCACTGTCCTGAAAATAGGTAATCCAAAAGCTGACTTTGCGATTGTAAGTCACAGGCAAATCAAAAATGACTGAAGTTGCTTCCGAAGACGAGGCCCTTTTGACTCTGGCTTGGAGTCGCTCTTTTAAAGTCATCGAAGGCAGTGCGGCCTCAGAAACTCTTGCCAGCGCAGGCACTGAAATCCCTGGTGTCACAGCCGCAAACACGCCCTGACTTTGCAGAAGCTGAATCCCACAGATCAAAAAAAGGCTGCGTTGAAGATAACGAAATTTACTGACTTGCATTCCTTAACAGTATGGGAGACTTCGCGCCGATAGTAAATATTTTGACGGACTGGCCGTTTCTTTGACGACTCTAACACTGAGCTAAGGTCGGGTGCGATTTTTTTGCTCTTGGAGTGTCGGCATGAATTGAATTGAGCACGAGTCCTGATCATGAAATTTAAAAACCTGCGACAGACGTCCAGGACTCTCGTAAGTCGAGGTCCAGTCGGCACAGGCGTTGCTCTCAACTGTAATCATAGGTCACTAACGGAGGATGGATGAGTACCAAAGGTGTGTACACAGCGCTCAGTGGAGCCATGGCGCAATCCCAGCGATTGGACACCATTGCCAACAACTTGGCGAATATCAACACTCCTTCGTTTAAAAAAGACCAACAGATTTTTCAAGAGTATCTGACTGCCAACGAAAAGCCTTCAGAAGTGATTCAAGCTCCACGGATTCCAGCTTCTGTCGAGAGCTTCTACGATATGCAAGGCGGAGATAAGAGTTTCGTCGATTCGGCCGGGACTTACACAAATTTTTCCCAAGGAAGTTTGAAAAACACCGGCAACCCAATGGACGTGGCGATTGACGGCGGTGGTTTTTTTGAGATTGCAACTCCTCAAGGGGTCAAGCTTTCTCGACTGGGAGCTTTCAAGCTAGATGGCAATGGCCAATTGGTGACCAAAGATGGCTATCCACTGTTAAAAATGGCACCTGAAGGAACCGACCCCGCTGCGAGAACTTTCAAAGTCTCCGGTAGAGCCCAAGTCGTGATCAGTGATGCCGGTGATGTGCTCGACGGCGAAAATAACTTAGGTAAAGTTTCCTTGGTCGATGTGGGAACCAAAGATGCCTTGATCAAAGAGGGCGGATCTCTTTACGGGTTCAAGAAAAATTTCAAAGCAGAAGTCACCAATGTTTCAAGCCCGGCACTAAAGCAAGGGTTCATTGAAATGAGCAACGTCAATATTGTGCAAGAAATGACAGATATGATCGCCACCACTCGAACTTTTGAAAGCACTCAAAAAGCAATCAACGCATATGACTCGATGGCAGACAAATTGATCAATGTGGTCGGAAGTGTGAAGTAAGGATGAAAAATGCTTAAAGCTCTCAACACAGCAGCAACAGGTCTCCAAGCTCAAGCCACCAACATGGAGGTTATCTCCAATAATTTGGCGAATATTTCCACCACCGGATTTAAAAAATCACGAGCCGAGTTTGAAGACCTCATGTACCAAACCGTCAAAGAACCAGGCCAAGCCTCTGGACAAAATGCAGTTTCTCCGACCGGCGTGCAAGTGGGTCTCGGAGTCAAAACCGGAGCTGTGCAAAAAGATTTCAATCATGGATCTGCTATTGTGACAAAGAACCCATTCGACTTGCAAATCGAAGGCAACGGTTTTTTTCAAGTGCAAAATCCAGACGGCCAAATTGGTTACACTCGAGACGGCTCCTTCAAACGCGATCCAGGTGGTCGATTGATCGACAAGAATGGCAATACTTTGCAACCGGAAATCACGATTCCGGCGGATGCCGCAGGCGTCGAAATTTCTTCGACTGGTGAAGTAAAAGTAATCCAAGGTCTAAACGAGCCACCGCAAACAGTTGGACAAATCGACATTGTGAATTTCGTCAACCCAGCCGGCCTTCGGTCTATGGGAAAGAACGTGTTTAATCAAACTCCAGCCAGTGGACAGCCAATCACTTCACGACCAGGTCTGCAAGGAACTGGTTACATTGCTCAAGGGCAATTGGAAGGTTCGAACGTCAATATCGTCGATGAGATGGTCAACATGATCACCGCTCAACGGTTTTATGAAACGAATTCCAAGGCCATTCAGGCTGCCGATCAAATGCTCCAATCGACAAATCAACTGAGGTAATTGCTTGATCAGATTCGTCACTGCTTTTTTATTATTAGGACTGGCTGCTGTTTCAGCTCGAGCGTCCAAATTTGAAGTCCGAGTAGCCGAGCGAAGCACAGTTCGCGTCGGCGATCAGATTCGTCTTGGAACTTTGTTCGCTGGTGAAATAGC
>JAYTZS010000187.1:0-4613 GCA_043741885.1 Bdellovibrio sp.
CGGCTTCGTGGTTTCCGCTTTGGCAGACCCTTGATATTTTTACCTCACTGCCCGGGGTCGCGCTCTTGATTTTTGCTTTTGTTCCGACCGACCGAACTGGAAGGAATGTAGTCTGGAAATTGTCTTCGTGGGGTGTCGCGTTTTTTTGGTTTTTTAGTTTTCTTATTTTGCTCAACAGTCCGAATTTAATCACCAGAGGAGCAGTCGTTGCGTTTCGAACGACCGCCCCTAACAGCATCTTATTAGCCATCGGCGCCTTGAAAACGCTTCGATTGATCTCCGGGACTCGAGCTTGGACTATGAGGTTCAACATCATGGCCGCAAGCTTGATTTCGATTCTGGTGGTCAGTTGCTTTTTAAGTGCCTGTCGGTTTTTGAGTCATTATGAAATTGGCTGGGAATCAGTGGCTAAGGATTCTGAAGTTCAGCAGATCTGTCGGACTGTTCCGCGAAATACTTCCAATTTGATAAGTGTGCCAATTATCCACCTTTTTATGAAAAACGACTTTTTCCCAGGAATCAACGGCTCAGATTACAATCTTCCTTTTCTGTTAGAGGCCTATTTGCCTGGAATCTGCCCGTTGCTCTCAAATTCTAAATAATATGAATACTAGTTTCGGGTAGGCTCGACGAAATAGCAAACCTAGACGATAGCCTGGGCTCTTCTGGTTTTTTAAAAAATTGAGCAACTGTATTGAGATTCAAAAAATGTTGCGCCATAATTCGGAGGTGGCATCATACATTAGTTTTTTGAAACATCCTTTGCAGTTGGTCTCGAATCTATTTGAGACTCCGCCTCCTCCACTCTTGCCAGCACCCGCGGGTGCAATTGCAACAAACCCCTTTGTGACCAACACTATGACTAACACAATGACAGCAGGTTCTTCTGTGGCAGCCGAAGCAGCAAAAGCAGCCGCCACTCAGATTCAGGGTCCGCCGGGAATCTGTGGCTACATTCCTTCGGAGACTGGATCTCCGGATTGGGTGTGTCAAACGATGGGTCAAATGATGCCGGGAGTGGTCTTTTTTGTTTCGCTGACTGTGATTTTGCTCACGATGATATTTCTGCTGCGCTACTTTTTCCGCTGCTGGCGAGCAAGCTCGGAGCTGCGCCTTCTCTTGAATGCCTTAAATGATCAAAAATCTTTGGCACCTCACGAAGTGGCCAGACCAGAACATGTGACTCAAGTTCTGGCCGCTCTTCACACCAGCGGAAATCGTTTTCCAGCACTGGCTCCACTTGGAAGGAAAATCGAAGATTCCTTGATCCGAGTTGATGAGAATTCCAAGGGTCAACTTCTCAGCAAATCGGTTCCAGAAATTGCCGAAAAAAATCTTAGCTTATTTGAGTGGACAGGTCAGAAGCTGGCTGACGAGATTCCCAATTGGCTCACTGCCACTGGGCTTTTAACCACCTTTATCGCTATCTTGTTGGGACTCCAGCATGTCAAAGTTCTCACCAACTTAGAAGTGCAAGGAATTGGCGGTTTGGTCAACGGGCTCTCAGGAAAGTTTTTCTCATCGATTGTGGCGCTCGGCTGCGCACTGATTGTCACAGTGGCAAATTATTTTCTGTCGGCCAAGATCAGTCGTTTGTGGGAAGAGATTCTTCTTAAGCTAGAAGGCTTGCTGCCTTATTTGAACACCGAACAAATGCTGTTTGATCTTCTCAAAGATCGGCAGCGAAAGAAAATGGAGCCATGAAAAAGGCGCCTTCGCATAATTTTTTAAACAGCTCGTTTACTGATCTGATGGCTTCTTTAGCGGTGATCTTCATTTTGTTAACAGTCGTATTTATTCGCAGTGCTTCTCAGCGCAGTGAAAAAGGCAAAGAAGCCGTGCGAAGTGGAATTGCCGAAGTGTTGGATAAAAACAATCTGCCTTTAGAACAAGATCCAGCCGATCCTCTCACTTTAAGTGTCCGAGTCAGTGAAAACTTACTCAAATTTCCAGTCAATGGCGCCACCCTGTCGCCCGCTGGAAATGATTTTTTAGATGGTTTTTTCCCAGCTTTGGCGAAGCAGCTTTGCGCTCCCGAATTGAGAGAACGCCTAGATGCAGTGGTGATCGAAGGACACACTGATCGGTCGGGCGAAGCTGGTCCGACTGGAATTGGTCACAATATCAAACTCAGCCAAAACCGATCCTTTTCAGTTTTATCCAGAGGACTTGCTGCCGTTCATGAAGACCCTGAGCTTTACGATTGTCTTCTGAAGCTGGCTCTGGCTTCGGGCCGAGGTTCGAGTGCCCCTATCGCAGTGGACGGAGATTACAGCGCCGATATGAGCCGCCGAGTAGAGATTAAAATCCGAGTTAAATCCAATGAACAAACTTATTTTTTAAAAGACACCAAATAATTTTACCAATTCGAGGAAACATTATGACAGCTTCAAAAGCAAAAAAGACAAAAACCTCTTTTCAAATTGCCTTGATCTCTCTCGTTGCATTCGGCTTGCTCGGTGCCTGCACGAAATCAAAAGAAGAAAGAATGAAAGATGTTGTCGGAATGGCCAAGGATCCGGCTAATGCGGATCCTGTTGGTCTTGCCGATAAGACTCCCACATTCGACAACGAAATTGCAGCTGGAATGAGTTTGGTTCAAAGCCGGCAATATGAGAAAGCTTTGGCTTATTTTGAAAAAGCAGCTCAGCACAATCCAAACTCTGCAATCGCACAAAATAATTTGTGCTCGACTTACAACAACCTTGAGAATTGGAACAAGGCTATCCCCTATTGTGAAAAAGCTTTGCAGATCACTGCTGATTTTCAGTTGGCAAAAAATAATCTGAAATATTCGAATGATCAAAAAGCAGCTCAAGCAAAAAGAATTTCGGATCTGAAAGCCAAGGCGGATACGACCAAAGGTGCTGCGAAACGTCCGATCTTAGTCGATCTAGGCCATGAGTATTACAAAATGCAAGACTATGAAGAAGCCGTGAAAGCTTGGAAAAAAGTTGAAAAAGGAACGGACGATTTGATGGTTCGAACTTTGAACAATCTCGGCTCTGCTTATATCTTACTGAAAAAGTATGATCTTGCTCAAGAAGCACTCGACCAAGCCGGCCAGTTGGATCCTAAGAATCAACTGGTAAAAAACAATCAGGCTTGGCTCAAAAGCGCTTCTCAAAGCAAATAACCAAGGAATCCTCCATGTCGTCGCAACGCCCAAAGCGCCCAGTTGTCATTGCTATTTTACTTGCCTGCATTCCGCTGGGTCTCTATGCGATCAGCGCCGTGAATTACATTTCTAAATGCTCAATTCCTCGGAAGTCTTGTTTAGAGCATCGACAGATGGGCTGCAATATCAACGGCGACTACAGCATTCAGCTCGGCACTTCGGTAAGTGAAGTCACCTGTGACATGCAGACAGAAAATGGCGGCTGGACTTTAATAGCAAACTATATGCATCGAAAAAGCCTGCCTGGCGGTCCGACTTTGCTTGCCACCGGTCGGTTTCCAATTCAGAATAGCACTTCACTTGGCGACAACGAAGTCGGAACTTCAGCGTGGGGACACGTCTCTTTAGCGACCCAAGGCTATCTCAGTTATCAAGAGCTGCGCTTCCGCTGTGAAACCACGTCGCACCAACGACGAGTTGATTTCGTCATATCTGGAGAGCGCTGCCTGACCTATTTAAAGACGGGCCGTGGCTCTTGTATCGATTCTGCTGCTGACCGAAGCTCACTCATGGCTGGATCTCGGGGACTGGCTGGAAATAATTCTCAGCTTCCAGGAGTGGCGCTCAAGGGCTGGAAGGACCAGGCCGACAACAGTTTGACCAACTACCCGTTTTATGTCGATTACAAAAACCATTGGTCCATAGGAAGCTTGCCGGGCCGATTTGAATGTGACGATTATGACTCTGGCGGAAAGGCAAGCACCTTCCATCAGGTTTGGGCGCGCTAGGTGAGAAAAGAATCCGGTAGAGAATCCGGTAGAAAAAAATACGGCAGAGAAGCCGTCGTTCTAGTCGGTGGCTTTGGCACTCGTTTAAAAAGTGTTGTCTCGGATGTTCCGAAACCGCTAGCTCCGATTGCGAACCGCCCTTTTCTTTATTATTTGTTTCAACAACTCAGCCGGCAGAACGTCGAGAATGTGATCCTTGCAACTGGTTACGAAAGCACTCAAATCGTCAACTTCTGCACCCAGAATCCCTTTCCATTTTCAATCGAGTTTTCCCATGAGCTCACTCCTTTAGGAACAGGCGGAGCTCTTCGGCAAGCACTCATGAAAGCCAGTTCAGATTCAGTGACTGTTTTGAATGGTGATACTTTTTTTCCAATTGATTTTTCTCGCTTGGAAAAATTGCAGCAGCAAAATGATTTAGAAATTTGCTTGGCTTTAAAACATTCCACGAATTGTTCGCGCTATGGGGCTGTTGCTTTGAAGGACTCTCGAGTACTTGAATTTTTAGAGAAAGATCCATTAAGAATCTCAGGATTGATCAACGGCGGAGTCGCTTTGGTGCGAAAAAGTCGATTTTTGCAAGCGACAGAAAACCTCAGTTTGACCAAGAAATTCTCACTTGAAAACGATTACTATCCGACAGTCCTTGGCGCAGGAATGATCGGCGGGCTCGAGTTCCCGGATTTTTTTATAGATATTGGAATTCC
>JAYTZS010000188.1:0-4601 GCA_043741885.1 Bdellovibrio sp.
TGATCGCTGACGTGCAGTCGGGCCAATTTTGCAATGTGCGCAATGGTTTTCTGGTCAATCATGGAGAACTCCTAAAGAGAGGAAAATTCCTTCTAAACAATCGGCAAGGCTTATACAAGAAATGATGGATTTCTGCAGCGCGTACCGAGTATGTTTCAGCAATGAAGACACGCTATGAGCAGCTGAAAAAAATAATTTCTGAACATGATCACAGCTATTACGTACTCGATCAGCCGAGCATATCTGATTACGAGTATGACAAGCTCTATGCTGAGCTCTTGGAACTTGAAAAAAAGAACAAGGACTTGGATCGATCCGATTCTCCTTCGCAACGAGTGGGCGGCCAAGCGATGGACGCTTTCAAAAAAGGTCAGCACCGGACTCCAATGATTTCCTTGGCCAACACTTATTCGCCTGAGGAGATACGAGAATTTGATGAGCGAGTGCGGAAAGCTCTTAAAACTGAGCAGGTGATTGAGTATTTTTGTGAACCAAAATTTGATGGCTTGGCGATCGAATTGATTTATGAACACGGTATTTTTACTCGCGCTTTGACTCGAGGGGATGGCACCACTGGCGAAGATGTGACAGAGAATATTCGCACAGTGCGCTCGATCCCCCTTCGCCTCCATACCAAGCAACCGCCTAAGCTTTTTGAAGTTCGAGGTGAAGCTCTGATGTTCAAGAAGGACTTTCTTTCCCTAAATGAGACTCAACAGGAAAATGGTCTGGCCACTTTTGCCAATCCGAGAAATGCGGCAGCGGGAACAGTTCGCCAATTAGACTCTAAGATTTCGGCGTCTCGTCCTTTGCGATTTTTTGCCTATGCTCCAGGAGTGATTGAGGGCGTTCGCTTTGAAACACAGCAGGAACTGGAAAGTTATTTTTCTGATGTAGGCATTCCAGTGGTTCAGGATTTTGAGACAATCAAACTGCGCCGGATCTGCAATGGTCCTGATGAGGCTATTCAGTATTACCATGATGTCGAAAAAGTGCGCCATCAACTTCCATTTGATATCGACGGCATCGTTTTGAAAGTAAATAACTTAATGCTGCAAGAGGATTTGGGATTTGTTGCTAGGAATCCCCGTTGGGCTGCCGCCGCCAAATACAAACCGGAACAAGCTGAAACCATCGTCGAAAATATAGTTGTTCAAGTGGGTCGAACAGGTGCCTTGACTCCTGTCGCAGTCATGACCCCTGTGCGAGTCGGCGGAGTGACTGTGACCAATGCAACCTTGCACAATCAAGAAGAGATTGAACGCAAGGATGTTCGAGTTGGCGACACCGTGATTTTGCAAAGAGCAGGGGATGTTATCCCTGAGATTGTGTCCGTGGTTTTAACTAAAAGAGGAAAAGGCTCAAGGTCCTTCAATATTCCAAATAACTGCCCGGTGTGCCACTCGCAAGTTGTTAAAATTGAAGGCGAAGTTGTCACTCGATGTGTAAATCCTTTTTGTCCTGCCATTGTGAAAGAGTCGCTAAAGCATTTTGTCGCTCGACGAGCAATGAACTTAGATAAAATAGGAGATCGTCTGATCGAGAGATTTGTTGACGAAAATTTGGTTCGCTCTTTTTCAGATTTTTACAAGTTAACCGATTCGCAGCTTTTAGACCTCGACCGGTTAGGAGAAAAATCCGTTGAAAATATTTTAAAATCGATCCAAGCAAGCAAACACACAACTTTGCCGCGTCTGATTTTTGCTCTTGGGATTCGATTCATTGGGGAGCAAACAGCAAAGTCCTTAGCGAGTCATTTTTTGACCGTCGATGCATTTCTCACAGCGACAGAAAAAGACCTTCTAGAAATTCCCGATGTCGGACCTAAGGTGGCTCAATCGATTCTCGATTGGCTAGGAAAAAAAGCTTTGGTTCAGGAAGTCCGTGAGCTGATGAAACTAGGAATTGTGATTGAAACGGCAAACAGAAAAACCAGTGGCCCCCTGGTTGGAAAAAGTTTTTTAATCACAGGGACTTTGCCCGTCAAGCGGGATGAAGCTAAAGATTTTGTTGAGCAAAAAGGCGGCAAAATTCTGAGTTCAGTGTCTTCGAAATTAAATTATTTAGTTGTTGGGGATGACCCAGGGTCAAAACTCGAAAAGGCTCAGGGTCTTGGAGTTAGTATTCTCTCGTGGGAAGAGCTCAAAAAAATGGTGGATTGAAGTTAGATTGAGAATTTTCATGGGCAGAAAAACAAATGGAGTTCTTGTGAACTCCATTTCAAATTCAATTCAAATTATTACCGAAAATCGATTATAAATGATCGATTACGATATCGCGAGCCATGACGGTCTTTCGGCCATCTGACTTAGCGCTGTCGATACCCTTTTGACAAAGCATCTCAACGGCTTTGCTGAGCACGTCAACAGTCTCTGCAGAAGTGTTCATTTCGCCTTTTTCCTTGATGAATTTCTTTACCTTACTGGTAACTACCAATACGTCAGCCATGATGAGCCTCCTTTTTATATCGACCTGAGGTTTACATACGGGTTTGCTGTAAGCAAATTAATTCGATTTGAAGTCAGAATAATCGGAGGTTGCGCTGCATTAGCCACGCGTGCCGGTCTTTTTCAAGTTTCGCTTTTTGGATTGAACTCCGAGGGCTTCGACTGATTTTTCACCGTCATAAATAAACAGTTCTGCCATTCGTTGTTGAGTCAACCCGGGTCTTAACCACACGTAAGTTTTCTGATCCATCGCTCTCGTGCACTCGACATCCAAAAAGGCAGCAGACCAACATCCGCTATTCAAATGTTCAACGGATCCAATCATCTCATGCCGAATCAAATGGGTGTGCCCGTAAACAATCCGATTTACTTTTGTAATTGCTGATGCCATCGAAAGTATGCGCTCGTCCGGTTCCTTGAAGCTTGAAACCAAAGAGGTGACCGATTTGCTATAAAAGAGAAAAAATGGAAGTAGCATAGCCAAGGGAATGAAGGCCCAATACATTGATATATCAAAAAACTGTTTGGTTAAGAACATCAACTCGAAAACCGCTAGAAACCCGATAAAAAGCAAAAAAGCCCGATCGAGCCAAAGCTCTCTCGCAATTAAAAAAGGATTGGTCGTCGCTGAAGGCACAAATAGCTCCTTCATTTCGCGCACCATTCGTGGCTCGGCATTGGATTTCTCAGAAATTGAATTCACTTTGTCTTCGATTTTCATCGGATCTTTGATCGGAATCAAAAGACGATCTGATAGAGCGACCACTAAGGTCGCCATCGCACCAAAAAACCAGTCCCAGATTAAGAAGGGCTGAGCTCTCCACATGTATTTTGTGAAAAACTGAATGTACTCTTTCAAGGTCATAATGAAATTGCTTTCCACATGCGGATTAAAAAACCCCATTCCATTAAGAATGTAACGACAGGCTAAATTTCCAAACGGCAAACGAATGCTCTTGTAATTGTAACCTTGAATGAAGGGGTTCACCGGATCCTCACACATGCAATAGGGATCATATTGATTCCCGTGCTCGACGAGGGTGTCTTGGTTACTAATATAGAACCACTCGCAAAAACGAACTCTTTGGGCGGCTTCAGGGGAAAGATCCAATGCCACTAGAATTTCTTGTTGGACATCAGGGAAATGCAATTCGAGATCATGATTGCCTATCACAAAAATAGCCGTGTTGCCTTTGAGAATAAACTCGCGCAACCCTTGAACCCATACGTGGTGATGACGAAGAATAATTTGGATTTTAAATTTAGATCTCTCCGGCCTTGGATAGAGGCCGCGCATTTCTTCGAGCCAATGAAACCGGAATGTTGGCTTCTCTGGCCTTGCCATCACTGAATCAAAATCAAAAATATCACCATTGAGGACCAGTTCGACGGGCTCGCCATCTGCCTTGACTTGAATGTGTTTTAAAAAATTAACAAACACATCGTCATAGAAAAATTGTCGCGTTTTGTACTTCTTCCACAAAGGATATTTTGGATTGATCGGCTCAGCTTCGCACAAATGCAAATCACTGACGATAGCTGTGTGCTGAGAGAACTGAAATTGACGCTCCATAAGAACATTGTCTCGAAGATTCGCTGAATTTCAAGACCTTCCTGTGATAAGACATGGGAATGAGAGATGAATTTTTAAGACTGAAGATTCCGCTTCCAATCGCTGTCATCGGTCTAGGTCTTTCGGGACAAGCCGCGATCGATTTGTTACTTGCTGCTGGAATTTCTAGGTCCGAAATTGCAAGTTTTGACTCGAAACTGAACTCTGATTTTCAGGATCCGGAAAAATTGATTCGTGATTTTCAGCCGCGCTCACTTTGCGTTTCTCCGGGAGTTCCACTCTCGACATTGTGGATTCAGCAAGCCCTGCGTTCTGGGATCCGATTGACCAGCGAGCTTGAAATCGCATTTGCATTTTTAACCAGTGAAATTGTGATTTCGGTGACTGGGTCCGTAGGAAAAAGCACAACGACATCCATTCTAGGTGCTGGCGCCTTGGCGGTTGACCCCCATTGTTTTATCGGTGGAAATTTAGGTCTGCCACTAGCGAAGTACTCAACTGGTTTGCTACAAAAGTCACGGCCCCAGGCCCAGATGGTCATTCTTGAGCTCTCGAGCTATCAGTTAGAAAATTTTATAAAT
>JAYTZS010000189.1:0-12521 GCA_043741885.1 Bdellovibrio sp.
TAGCGGTATATTGTCACCAACTCGCCCAAAATGTGGTGACCCATGCCCTTTTTATGGACTTGGGCTTGTACTCAAGCACAAGTAAAGTCGCGTCCACTCATCTCAATAACTCACTGATTAGGCTCGCGACTTATGAAGACCAGTCTCGCTTTGATTGATTGATAAGTGGAGCTTAACAAAATACCCACTAAAATTAGAAAGATCCCCGGGACTGATGGAAAATCGGTTAATTTCAAACAACACTGGACCCACTTTTTCGAGAAAGAGGGAAAAGCCTGTCTGAGGACTAGTCAGAAATTGAAAAATTTTTCAAGCTCAGCGATTTTTGGCGGTGACATCGATTCAGTTCGAGCGAGCAGCCAGCGTAGGCCCCGAGATGGTGGCACGAAGCTTGGATAGATTTCATCCGATGGCTCAACTTTTCTGGAGGACTCGATGAAAAAAATAGTAGTGATTGGTTTGATGTTGGGATCTGTAGTCGCTTCGACCGCTGTTGCCCAAGAAAAATATGAAAAATCAGATTTGAAAAACGAGCCAAGATCTGAGAAGTCTTTTGTCTCCAGTCTTCGCAGTGCCGGTGAGATCGAAGCTTCTTGTCGAGTCAAAGCCAAGGAGCTAGCCGCAGATACTTACCGGGTATGTGTAAGCGAGCAAAAGAGCAGCCAGATTGAGCAGATCAAGAAAGATTATTTAGCAAAAATCAAAGCACTGAAAAGTCATTATGAAAATGAGCTCAAGAAAATTGGCGGCAAGCGCACAGCTGTAACTGAAGCTCCTGCATTGGAAATGAACTCAGACAAAGAACCCGAAAAGACTGACAGTTCAGAAAAGCCAGTTCTTTCATCTGCGCCCGCAAAAGAAATCCAGAAAGATGCACAGAAGGAAAATGCAAAACCTGAAGTCCCTGAGAAATCTGAAGTAGAACAAGCACACGCACAATTGCTTCCTGAAGTGACAGCTTCACCTAGCCCAAAAGAAGAAGTTCAGCCTTCAAGTGACGATGCTGAGATCGCGGCTATGGCTAAACCTTCGGCTGACGCCACTGCTCACTCAAATGTGACCGAAGTTAAAGTTAACGAAGTGAAGCCATCTGACATGAAAGTGGAACTTAAGGCTGAAGCGCCTAAAGCAGTAGCAGTCAAATCTAAGCCCAGCAAGGCCACCAAAAGTGTCAAAGCTCCAACCAAGAAAACAATTCCAGCATCTCTGGCTTTGACTCCGAAAACATTGCCAACAAAGCTCGTTTCGAAGGAATCTCGACCGGCCGCTCTTTTAGCGAAAATTCCAAAAAAGTCCAAATCATTTGAAAAGATTGGCGACAAAATAACTGAAATGACAGTGCATTTGAAGCCAGTGACAGTGACTCCATCAAAAGATGAATCAACAATCGATATGCCTGAGCCAGTTCCAGTTGAGAACGTTTTTAGTAAATCATCTATCTAGTTGTTTCTGATTTTTAAAAAAAAGCCACAACAGTTTGATGTTGTGGCTTTTTTTATTTGAAGTCGGTCCAATCGCAAAACAGTCCCTATCTTCGGATGGCCTTTGGATCGATCGCATCTTGGAGACCGTCGCCCAAGTAGTTGAAGCTGATCACGGTCAACAAGATCAAAAGACCCGGGATAAATGCTAAAAACGGTGCTTCCGAAATTAGCTCTTGGGCATTGAACAGCATGTTTCCCCAGCTCGGTGTTGGCGGCTGGATTCCTAGGCCTAAAAAGCTGAGAGCGGATTCAAATAGAATCGCATTTCCTACTCCGAGCGTGACCGACACTAGCATCGGGGCAATGACGTTTGGAAACATATGCCGAACAATAATAGTCGAGTCCCGAGCTCCCAGAGTTTTTGCCGCCAAAATAAATTCGCGTTCGCGCAAAGATAAAATAGCACCGCGCACGAGCAGAGCAATTTGCATCCACGAGAACAGCAACAGGATCACCACCATTTTCACAATACTCTCATTTTCAGAGCCGACAAGGCTGCTGAACAGCGGTACTTTGTTGAGATCGATCGCTGCCATAACAATCAAAAATGGCATGACGGGCAATGAAAGCAATGCATCTGTAAAACGCATCAGCATGGTGTCGATTACGCCGCCGTAAAACCCGGCCAGTGCGCCAATCAACAGACCAACGAAGGCCGAGAAGAGAGCCACCATCACTCCGACGCCCATGGAAATTCGCGTGCCGAAAATTAGCCGAATCAAAACATCTCGTCCCAGTTGGTCGGTTCCGAACCAGTGAGTCGTTTCAAAATCCTTTGCTACTTTGGCAAACTGGTTTGCTGTCGAAGTGCCAACAGTTTTTAGGTCCGCCTGAATTTCAGCCTTGTCTTTTTTAACTAGTTCATAAATCGCATCTTC
This sequence comes from Bdellovibrio sp., assembly GCA_043741885.1. Taxonomy (GTDB): domain Bacteria; phylum Bdellovibrionota; class Bdellovibrionia; order Bdellovibrionales; family Bdellovibrionaceae; genus 21-14-0-10-47-8. Next base: position 2,363 of record JAYTZS010000189.1, read on the forward strand.
TTCTTTGCTCGGTTGAACGACATTTTTAGCAATCAGATCTTTTCGCAATTGGGCGGCCTCGGCTCCAAAGCTGCTTTCAAATTGCATGACTCGATCTTCTTTTTGATCGGCCGGCATTGTCGCCACAGAAAGCGGTGGTTGATAGCGTTGCAAAGGATTTTGAGTGTCCGGATCAATTCCAGATACGCTGCGAATCAAAGGTGCGCAAAGCGAAACAAGAATAAAAAATAGAATCACGCAGAGGCCGGCCACTGCCATCCGATGCTCCATGAATTGTGAGAGAATGATCTTCCACATCGGAAGAACCTGCTCGAGACCTTTTTTTTCTTTGTCCGTGAGTTGTCTTTCTTCGTTCATTGCCGTCCTCACTTGAAAGAAATCCGCGGATCCGCGAACCCATAAAGAATATCAGCCAGAAGATTCATCAATAGCACCATAGTGACCGAGATAATGAAGCTAATCATTGCCACATTAAAATCATTTCCAATGATCGAATCGTAAACAAGTTTTCCGACTCCTTGATAAGAGAAGACTGTTTCGGTGATCAAGGCTCCAGAGAAAATCCCGGATAAAGACAAGGTGACAATCGTGATCAGTGGTAACAGAGCATTGCGAAATCCATGTTTCCAGACCACATCAAACCGGGAAAGACCTTTGGATTTTGCCGTTCGGATGTAGTCATTTCTCATGGCTTCCAACATCGAAGAGCGAGTGAAGCGAACGAAAATTCCAATCTCTAAATATGCCAAGGACAAGGTCGGAAGGATTAAATACTTGCATCGATCGAGCAGTTCACCAACGCCGGAGAGATCACTGCCAATGGTATAAGTTCCACCGGCTGGTAAGACCTGCATCCACTGTGCAAATACGATAATTAAAACCAAAGCGAGCCAAAATGAAGGAACTGAAATCCCGGCAAAGGCGATAAAATTGATGAAGTAATCTAGCTTCGTTCCTGCTCGAAGTGCCGAGAGAACTCCCAACGGAATGGCAACTGCGAGAGCCAGGGCGAGGGATGCCATGGACAGAACAAATGTGTTCAATAGCTTCGGTCCAATTAATTCTGAAGTCGGAATTCGGTAAGTCCGAGAGTAGCCGAGATCGCCGTGCACAATCGAATCGGCCCAGTTTAAATACCGTTTGTAGGCGGGCTGGTCCAACCCGTACAAAGTGCGCAAACGAACCACATCTTCAGAAGTGATCTTCGGATTGCTTTGAATCATCAGCCCCACAGGATCGCCAGGCATGAGTGTCATGATGTAAAAGCAAAAGTAAGACAGCAAAAGCACGACGACAATCGTCTGTATCAGTCGCCGCAAAATAAATGTGGTCACAGTCTGCTCCTCAAATCTGATCTCTACGTGGTTTCTGCTATTGCTTGATTTCCCATTTTTCAACTTCATTTGTTTCAGCAAACTGGTGTCCAGTCAGTTTGAAGTTTTTCAAAATTTTTGGAGTCACCGAGATGTCTGAACGGTAATAAAGCGGAATCGCCGGAACTTCGTCGGTGTAGTACTTCAAGAATTCCTGGCCAAGGACCACTCGTTTTTTGAAGTCGAATTCGCTGTCGACTTTATCGCAAAGCTCATCCACTTTCGGATTTTTCCACCCCGGGTAATTCTGACCTGAAAAGCCATTTTTCGCTGTCGGAATTTGTGACGAGTGAAAGTTGGGCTTTGGAGAACTTTCAGGAGATGAAGTCCAAGCATACATCGCCATAGCTCCGAATTTTCTTTTCTTGGTTGTCTCACCAAAGAAAACTCGTGCTGGCTCATTTTTTATCACCACGTCAATGCCGACGGCTTTCCACTGAGATTGCAGATAGGCTTGCACAGTTTCTCGAATTTTATTTCCAGCAGTCGTCATGAACTGAAGCTGCAGTTTTTTGCCGTCTTTGAAGCGATATCCGCCTTCGCCGATTTTCCATCCAGCTTCGTCTAAAAGCTTTGCTGCCTCTCGCTTAGAGTAAGGATAAAGAGTGATCTTCTTAGGATCATCACTGTACCAAGGGTCAATGGGAGCTAAATTGTGGATCGCAACAGTCTGCTTCCCAGCAAACAGAGCTTTGACCAGCTCTTCACGGTTGATCGCAGTGACGAGAGCTTTTCGAACCTTCACATCACTCAGAATTGGATGGTCTAGATTCAAATCGATATGTTCATACGTTAGGCTTGGTCGGAATTCGACATCATAGGGAAGATTTTCAGCTTTGACCTTTTTCTCAAAGTTGAGAGCTTGATCAAAAGTAAATCCTAAGGTCGAAACAGCATCGATGTTTTGCGAACGCAAATTTACTTCCAAAACTTCGGTATTTGAAATCAATTTAACGATGATCTTTTGAATCTTCGGTGGCTGACCATAGAAATACTTATTAGGCACGAACGTCACATGCGAGCCCAGTTTCACTTCCTGAATAACATAAGGTCCATTGAACAAGCCCGGCATTGTGGGGTTTTTAGAATAATTGGAATTGGTTTCGTAGCCTTCTTTTTTAGAGCCCCATTGCTTATAGACCGGCTCTTCAATGTGCCTTGGAAGAGGATAGAACTGAGCCATTTGATTGAAATCCCAACGAGATTTGTCATATGTAAACACACACTTCTGAGGAGTCTTTGGATCCCACTCAATTTTTTCTACCTGAGTGTAAGTTTCTTTTGACCCTACGCTGACAGTTGGATTGGCCGCGACTTCTCTGGCAAATTTGAAATCATCACAAACAACCGGAGTTCCGTCGGACCAGCGAGCCGTCTCCAGAAGTTCCCAGTTGGCCTGAACAGTTTTCTTGCCACCGACAGTGATAAATTTTGCTCCGCCATTTTCCATGCTTGGAATGGATTTCGCGAGCTGGGTGACCCATTTGCCATTAGCGTCCATGGTGACCAAGGCGCGCCCGACCATGCTGTACATATAAGTGGTCGCTGACATTGTCATGATCAAGGGATTGAAATTTTCAAACTCCTGAGAAATTCCAATTTTGAATTCAGAGTTGCTCAGAGCGGCTTGGGCCGAACTTTGAAGCAGACCGAAACTGAGGCCCCAACCCAGTCCGATAACCATCACAGCTGTTCGAATTTGTGTTTTCATGCGTTTTCCTTTTCAAACAACCAGCAGGCTGTTTTGTGTTCCAGTTGTTGTTTGTTGTAATTCTTAAACGGCGGCATTTTCCGCACACACACATCCATCTTAAATGGGCATCGAGTGTGAAACGGGCAGCCACTGGGTGGATTGATCGGCGAAGGCACTTCGCCCTGCAGAGTTTGTTTCATTTTCTTTTTGCCAGTTCCGACTTGAGGAATCGCTGCGATCAGGGCTTGAGTGTAAGGATGCTGAGGATTTCCGAACAGCTCATCTCGGGTTGCAATCTCGACAATTTTCCCAAGGTACATCACGGCAATACGGTCACAGACATGATCAATCACAGAAAGATCATGCGAGATAAAGACATAGGTCAGCTGCAGTTTCTGCTGCAGGTCTTTCATCAAATTGAGCACTTGAGCCTGAATAGAAACATCAAGAGCACTGACTGGCTCATCGGCGATGACCAACTTTGGATTGAGCGCCACAGCTCGAGCAATTGAGATCCGCTGGCGCTGGCCGCCTGAAAATTCGTGCGGGTAGCGATTGATTTGAGAAGCTTTGAGGCCCACGGTCTCGAGCAGCTCTTTGACTCGAGCGACCCGGTCTTCAGGTTTCAACAAATTGTGAATCTCGAATGGCTGACCGATGATCTGACCCACGGTCATTCGCGGATCCAGTGAAGCATAAGGATCTTGAAAGATCATCTGCATGTCTTTTCGGATCTGGCGGAGTTTTTCGCCTTTGATTTTAAGGAAGTCGACTCCTTGAAACTGAATGGAACCGGCAGTGGGTTCGTAAAGACGAATCAAAGTCCGACCCAAAGTGGATTTGCCGCAACCAGATTCTCCGACCAAGCCAAGGGTTTCGCCTTTTCGCACGGTCAGGCTCACATCATCGACGGCTTTGACTTGTCCGACTTCACGCAGGAGCAATCCCTTTTTGATCGGGAAGTATTTTTTGATATTGACCGCTTCTAAAATATTTTCAGCCACAGCTACCTCACTGGATGAAAGCAAGCGATGAAATGCCCTGGAGCAATTTCTTCGAGTGGGGGTTTAAAGGCACGACAGTGTTCCGTTGCATTCGGACATCGGTTGTAGAAAGGGCAGCCAGGCGGGTATTCATGCGCAGCTGGTACCGAGCCTTCGATGGTGCGCAGACGCTCCACTCGCTGACCAAATTTGGGACGGCTGGTGATCAGGGCGGCTGTGTATGGATGACGAGGATTCAAGAACAGCTCTTGAGTCTCGGCAATTTCACAAGTGAAGCCACCATACATGACCATGACCCGGTCAGAGATCTCAGAGATGACCCCGAGATCATGTGTGATGAATTGAACTGTCATGTGAAGTTTTTCCTGCAGAGTCTGAATCAGTTCGAGAATCTGCGCCTGAATTGTCACATCTAATGCGGTTGTGGGCTCGTCGGCAATCAGGAATTTTGGGTCACAAGAAAGAGCCATGGCGATCATGGCTCTTTGTCTCATGCCGCCTGAAAGTTGATGCGGATAATTTTTGTAGCGGTCTGACGGAGACGGGATTCCGACAAGGTTGAGCATTTCAATCGCTCGCTCTTTGGCTTCGGCAGCAGAGAGTTTTCTTTTGTGACGAAGAACTTGCTCTTCGATTTGGCGGCCGATGGTCATCACGGGGTTGAGTGCTGTCATGGGCTCTTGAAAGATCATGGCCATTTCATCGCCGCGAACATCTTCCATTTCAGTTTCACTCAGCTTCATCAGGTCTCGTCCATTGAGGATCACTTGACCACCGGTGATCTGCCCGGGGTGTTCTATCAGGCGCATCATTGAAAACGAGGTCACCGATTTGCCACAGCCGGATTCGCCCACGATTCCTAAAGTCTCGCCTTTGTGAATGTCGTAGGAGATTTTGTTCACAGCTCGAAAGGGGCCCGATTTAGAATAGAAAGTGGTTTCAAGCCCACGCACGCTGACAATGACATTGTCGTCTTTGGCTTTCATCATCTCTTTCAAAGTAGCGCCTCCCCAAATGGAATAAAAACTCTGGCTCGAGCCCTTGCAGGTGCAGTTGTGTATCAAGACTCGTCGCGGAATGCCAAGTCTTTTTCAAGCCTGAACCGTTTGATTTTGCTGAAAGATTTTAAATTGGAATTTTTATAGTTCTTATAAAAATTTCTGACCCTCGAAGCGAGCGAGAATTTTTTCAGAAACTTCGTTGAGCGCTTTGCCAATGAGCCCACCCAAACGTTCGCTGAGGTTTTGCTTCACTTCGTAAGTCAGTTCAAAGATTGGAGTGTCCTTCTCGAAACTTAATAGATAGTCGTCGCTGGTTTGCAAGACGTCGACAAGGCCAATTTGTTGAGCTTCTTCGCCGAACCAGTAATCTCCATTGGCGACTTTCACAACGTCCACCTGAGGCCGGTACTTATGAACAAAACTTTTGAACAAGGTGTGAGTATCGACCAGGCGTCCTAGAAAGTGCTCTTCGCCCTTTGGCGTGATTTCGCCGAAAACACTGACGGTGCGTTTGAACTCGCCAGCTGTGTACTCCTTATAATCCACATCGTGCTTTTTCAAAAGCCGGTTGAAGTTGGGCACCTGTGCCACTACTCCGATTGAGCCGACAATGGCAAAAGGAGCTGCAATGATTTTATTGGCCACGCAAGCCATCATGTAGCCACCGCTGGCGGCAACCGCATCAACGCACACAGTCAGCGGGATGTTGCGGTCGCGAATTCGTAAGAGCTGAGCCGCTGCCAAGCCGTAACCATGAACGACGCCGCCGGGACTGTGAACTTTGACCACAACCTCGTCGTCTGAGGTGGCGTTTTGCAAAAGAGCCGTGACTTCTTCACGTAAGTTTTCGACTTGGCTGGCATGAACGTCGCCTTCGAAGTCGAGAACATAAACTTTTTTAAAGGGGCCTCCGCCGTCGTCACCTTTGGAGTTCTTTTTGAGGCTCTTCTTCCCACCTTTTTTCTCAGCTTTTCTCTCGGCTTTGCGTTTCTTCTTTTCTTCTTTGAGCTCGTCTTTGCTCGAAGTGAAGGATTTTAAGAAAAATGCCAGATCCTTGTATTTCGTGTGCAGAGGTTCAACTTCCAGTTCGCTTTTTTCGGAAGCTCTGGCGGCAACCATGGCAATCAAAAAAATCAGTGAACCTAGACCAACAACAACGACTAAAACTTTGAGGGCGAAAACAGTAACTTCCATCATAGGGTCCAGAATGTATCGAGCTTCTGTCGAAAGGTCGAGGATAAAAGTTGTGTGCTGTCCGATGAGCTTCTATTCTAGAGGAAATGCATTTGAGCACCCGAGTTTTTCAGCTATTTCAGATGAGTCTTTTCTCCTTCAGCGTTGTGGCTGTGATGTGGTCGCCATTTGTTTCAGCAGACGAGCTGTCAGAAGAAAAGCGCCTCCAGGGTTTTGCAGAGCACCAAAAAGCCAACCGGCAATTTGACCGAGATCGAGAGCAGCACTCGGATGAAATTAAAGCTCAGCGAAACAAATGGGAAGAAGAGCGACTAAAATCACTTAATCAATTTAAAGCTTCGAAGAAAGAGCAAGCCCAGGGAATCAACGAATCCAGCCTGCAGTACAAGGAAGACGTGCTATTAAAAAAGCGGCAAGCAGCCGAACTTGAAAAATTACGACAAGAGTACGTTGCAGAACGAGATTTCGAGAGAAAGAGAAAAAAGACTCACATCCATTTAAGCGAATCCGAAGAACTTGGCTTAGACCAGCCAGTGGAGCGAGTCGAAATCGCCAAGCGAGCTCTGTACGGTGGAAAGCCTTCTTACTCAGGCAAAGTAGATTTTGCCGGCACTCCACCAGCCTCAGGCCGAGGGGCAGTGGCGCCACCACCACCACATCAACCCGATTTCTTCGAACCCGAACCTCCGCCGGTGCCTCCGCCAATGCCAGAGCCAGTATTTGAAGACGCCATCCCACCTCCAATTTTCGATGACCCAGGCGATTTCTAAGCCCTTAGCTTTTAAGAATTTCCTCAGTCTGCAACCCAGTCAAATCACGGATTCCGCGCAACAAATACCACAAAATTCCGACTAAAAAGATCATTGTCGGCACAAGAATCACCGCCATCGACCAGGTGGTCATCTGGGCAATTTGATGATTTAGCAGCAGAGATTTGGCATCACTTGAGAGCGTGGGATCCAGTGGGAGAAAAATTCTTTGCGATAAAAAGAAATTCATCGTGGCACTGAGAAAAAAAGAGCAAGCTAGAAGCCGAGTCGAATTTCTAAGATGCATTTTAAATTCATCTTCTTTTTCATTTGCCCGCAATTTCTCTTCAATCAAGTCCATTTGCATGGTGTTGGCATTAAGAAGAAAGGTGCGAATAAACGGTTTTTCTCTGCTAGCTGACCAGAAAACAAAAGCTCCAATTAGAAAAGGGAAAAAAGCTTCTTTGATTGAAAACCAAATTCCACCCAAGCCTAAAACGGCCAATCCGCCAGTGACGAGAACATTGGTAAATCCAAGAATCGAAAGGGGATTCCATTTACGCTTGCGATAGAGATCAAAAAGTCCAAAGCCTAAAGGGAAGGCCAAGGCAATCATCAGGGCGACTCCGGCCCCAAGTCTTTCAGATGTCTTGTGGAGGATGAGAACTGGAATCAGAATATTGAAAACTAAATTGAGCAGGCCATGGCTAGGAGTGGGTGCGCTCTCAGGCGCTGAAGTGGTTTGAGACATGGCGATGATCATGAAAGAAAGCAACTGAGTTGTCGAGGACAAGTTTCTTATTTTGTACATCTTTTGATCAATGCTGGGGATTAAACAGAGTGCCGGGAGCATCAAGTTTTGGAAAGTGCCAAACTTCTGATTGAATTTTTTAATGTTCCGAAAAACGTCGAAAATCTAGGGTCTTAGAATGAAATCATCGATTGAATTCTATTTCAAAAAAGTGGGCCGGGGCCTATTCTGAAAAAGCAAAAATAAGGATGACACATGAAAACAACTGTACAAAAAAATCTCAGCCTAAAAAACTTGAATCTTAGAGGTCTGACATGGACCGCTACTTACGGTGCGGTGGCTTCTTTGTTGTTGGCCGGTTGCGGATCGCAACTGGGTCTGCAAGATTCCACAGCGGAATCGCTAGTTTCATCCAGTGGATTGCAATCTTCGAAATTCGATTTGAATCTGCATCCAATGAATAAGACGGTTTGTGATCCGTTTAGCGGAGGGGTGCCAAAAAATCCGACACGAGGGCTTCAAGCTTCTCTTTTTTACTCGGCCGCCGGAACTCCACGACTTTATTCGTCGCAAGACTACATAGAAAAGGCGACAGCTTCGACTCAGACTTTGTTCTTTTCGGACTTGAATGTGCCAACCCGAATGTTTACTGAGGGCTTTTCCACTCAGAGCAGCAATATCGTCAAAGATGATAGCGGCAACAAATTGATTGAGTTTTTTGGTTTGAAATTTGAAACGGTTTTGCACCTTTCAGAGCAGCAACCAGAGGGAAATTATGAGCTCGCCACTTTGGCTGATGATGGAATTGTGGTCAAAGCGAAAATCAATGATCAGTGGAGAACTTTGATCAACAATGATGGGGATCATCCGACTCAAATGGGTTGTGCGATTGCGACTTTAAATCTGACTCGAACTTCAGCGATTCCATTGGAGATCACTTACTACCAAGGTCCGCGAACTCACATCGCCAATGTTTTGATGTGGAGAAAATCTGCGACCAGTGGGACGGACTCTTCTTGTGGGCAAGTGGGAAATAATTTGTTTTTCGATCCAGCTAGCAACTCCCTCCCAGAGCCGGCTTACCTAGATCTGCTCACTAGGGGATGGGCTCCGATTCAGGCTGCGAATTTTATGATTCCGGGCGCAGGAAACTACAATCCTTGTGTGCAGGCAACTGCGCCGGTCATTTCAAACTGGGTTGTGGCTGAAGTGACAGGCGATGATGCAACTTTGAATTGGACAACGGATCTTCCAGCTTCCAGTCAAATTTTGCTAACTAACACAGTGACTGGAGTGCAAGTGTTGACGACTTCGGATAATCTCTTAAGCACTCATCATCAAGTTCACTTAACTGGATTGGATTCGGGAGTGTTGTACAAGGCTCAAGCTGTGAGTGTGTCAGCGGACCTTGGAAAAGCAATCAGTGATGAATTGTCTTTCAGGACTTTTTAATCGATCAAGCAAGCTTCTGTGAGCTTTCGTGAACAAGAGTGAACAACAATTCGTTGTTAGCTCCTCGGCAAAATGACCTCGAGTGCGGCGATAAATGCCTCGGGGAAGGCCTCAAATTTGGGGTATCTCTAGCTAGTTTCTCTCTCGACTCAGACAAGTTTTGGACTGCCTTTTGCAAATTCCTTTGAAGTTCATTTGTTCACGATCAAAAAACGTGAGCAAGCTTGAATTCAAAAACGTTAGCACAAAAGGAGTAACCAAGATGCCTAACTCAACCAATCAATCGAGTCAGTCGAGCAGTTCGAAGAGCACGGTCGAAGAGTCACAGCTTGCAGTGAAGGGGGCAGCCCCGGCAGGTCATCGTGGCCAAAGCAGTGAACTGCACGAAGCCGAAAAAAGCCGACATTCGGTGACAATAAAAAAAACTCCGGAAGAAGTTTTTGCATTTTGGCGTGACTTTAGGAATATGCCTTTTTTCATGAAGGACATCACCGAAGTCAAAGTGCTTTCGCCAAAATTATCGCATTGGACAGTGACTTTGAAAAAAGGCCCATCCGTGCATTGGGATGCCGAAATCATTAGCGAGCGACCAGGACAAATGATTTCTTGGAAAAGTGTTGGTGACTCTGAGGTGAAGCAAGCCGGATCTGTTTGGTTCATCAAAGCGCCTGGAAATTTAGGCACGATTGTGCGCTTAGCGATGAATTACACCATCCCTGGCAGAAAGTTGGTTGAAGCTGCAACTAAGTTAATGGGGGAAGATCCTGACAGCCTAATTATCATCAACTTGCGAAGGTTGAAAGCTTATTTAGAGACCGGAGAAATTCCAACAACCGAAGGTCAGCCAAGCGGCCGTGATGATGACGCTCACCCGGTTGTAACTCACTAGCTGTGCATTTTTTTAGGAAAAAATCAAAAAAATGCAACTAAATATTAATATAT
>JAYTZS010000190.1:0-12492 GCA_043741885.1 Bdellovibrio sp.
TTTAGGAAAGTCTATTAGTTTTGAAGAGTTATTACGGCGTTCTGAGATCGATTGTTCTAGCCTCGAGAAACTTGGTTTTAGCTCGGATTTGGATCCAAATGTGCGTGAGCCTGTAGAAATCGAAGTTAAATATTCGGGCTATATCAAACGGCAATTAGATTTGATTGATCAGTCCAAGCGGCTTGAAGAATTGATTCTCGGGTCCGACTTGGATTACAAAATGATTCGCGGACTTTCGACGGAAGAGACCGAAAAATTGTCCCGTGTGCGTCCGCGAACGTTAGGGCAAGCGCAAAGGATCAGTGGAGTAAATCCTTCAGCGATCCAAGCAATCATGATATATTTGAAAGGCCAGAAAAAGATTTTAGAAGCAGGCCTTTCAGTCGGAGTTGGGAGATAAAAAATGAATTTTGCAAAAAGTGGATCAGATTCAATTTCGGTTCAGTGGCGGATTGATCAGTGGTTTTCTGAACTGAATCCTGAAGTTCGGCTGGCCTTTAAAAAATTTCAAGATGAGCTTCTGAAATTCAACAAATCAGTTCCTTTGATCGGAGTAAAGACCATTCCTTTTTCAGATGCGATTCATTTTGCAGATTCAATCATTGCCAGCAAAATTGTTCTGAAAGATGCAAAGGGAGAAGAAATTTTTGACTTTGGATCTGGGAATGGATTTCCTGGTTTGGTCATGGCTCTTTTGGCTCCGCAGAAAAAAATTGTGTTGGTGGAGATGGACCAAAGAAAAGCAGATTTCTTGAGACATACAATTTCCCTTATCGGCGTGAAGAATACGACTGTTATGGTGCGCCCCGTAGAGACATTGCTAGATTTGTCCGTGAAATGTGCAATTTCTAGAGGTTTTGCCACAGTTTCTAAGTCTATTTTGCTTGCTAGAAGAAGTTTCGTGGTTGGAGGCGATTATTATCACCTCAAGGGCGAGGAGTGGGCTTCTGAAATCGCTGATATTCCTAGCCAGCTCTGTTCTTTTTGGCAGCCTGGTTTGGTTGGTGAATACAAACTTCCAGTGGGAGAAGTCAAGTTTGCCGTGATCAAAACCACGAAAATCAAAGACTAATGTTCCACGTGGAACAAAAACTCCTATTTTTCTTCTCTTTTTTCTTTTTCTTCTCTTTCTGTCTCTTTTGGTCCATTTAAACTGATTCCGAGCTTCGCTTGGTCCAGTCTCTCACGTAAATTCCATACTTTTGGCGCAGTCTCCAGCTTTTTTTGCGCCAGGTAGGTTTTGTACTCTTCAGGTGGCGGCCAGGGAGCTTTGCTTTTAAAAGCAACAAGATAATTTTCTCGGTCCCAGCGGACTCTCGATTTGGCCTTAAGATCCCAGTAAAACTGCATCTGAATCAGTTTATCCAACTTAGCGCGAGTCTCATTTACCCTTTTTGTTGCATACTTGATTTTGCCGGTCTGAGGCTCGACCGCTTCAAATTCCGCTTTGAAACCTTCTAGTTCTTTTTCTGCGGTTGCGATCTGGGTCTTAACCTCTGCTGACTGCTTTAAAAGATCGGAATAGATCGGATCGAACTTTTCCGGCTCCGTTTCCGGGCGTTCACAGCCTAAAATTAAGAAAAAAGAAATAAAAACCATTAATTTTGACATATGTTCCACGTGGAACATCGGAAGAATCGCTAAAACTCTTGAATTCGAGAAAAAAATACATGACCTTTACTGGATAAGAGGGATTTTATGGCAAAAACGATCTGTATAGCGAATCAAAAGGGAGGAGTTGGTAAAACAACCACCTCGGTGAATCTATCCTCCGCACTCGCGAACTCAGGAAAAAAAGTACTCCTCATAGATATGGATCCTCAGGGAAACGCATCTTCGGGATTAGGACTTAAGAGATTCGAAAGCCAAGATTCAAATATCTACCATGTCCTTATTGGTGAAAAAACCTTATCTGAAGTTGTCCAAACGACAAGGATGGGAAATCTCCAGGTGGCCAGCGCAAATCCAGACTTAGTCGGAGCTGAAATCGAACTAGTCGAACTGCCTCACCGAGAGTACCGACTGAAATCAGCCATCGCATCCGTCTCCCATAAATATGACTATATAATAATAGATTGTCCGCCCTCACTTGGACTTCTAACTCTAAATGCTTTAACTGCCGCCGATTCGTTTTTGGTTCCGTTGCAATGCGAATATTATGCACTCGAAGGTCTGAGCCAACTTTTGAACACTGCCGGAATTATCAAAAAGAATTTAAATCCGACATTACACATCGAGGGCATTGTTCTAACGATGTTTGATACTCGTAATAACCTCAGTCATCAAGTTGTCACTGAAATCCGCAACCACTTTGGCGAAAAAGTATTCAGTGCTATCATTCCGAGAAACGTCCGTTTAAGCGAGGCACCTAGCCACGGGCAATCGATTTTTGAATACGATGCTAAATCTATTGGAGCCGTCAAATATATGGAACTAGCACAGGAGCTGATCCACCGATTGAAGCCTCAAGTTCTTAACACAGAGCTTCGAGAGGGGGATTTAAATGTCTGATTTATCAAATGAAAATTCGAACAAAAAGGCCAGATTGGGACGTGGATTGGGTTCGCTACTGGGCGGCGCGGGAGATTCCCTCAGCGCCAAAAAACCAGATCATACGTCGAACCCGAGTAATCAGAATTTGAGTACTCAGGTTCCTGTGACTACTCAGCAACCAGTGATTCCGGCAGAATCTCGGATCTGGCAGGTTCCAATTGATAAAATAATAGCCAGTGAATTTCAACCGCGTACTCATTTTGAAAAAGAAAAGCTGATGGAGCTTTCCAACTCTATAAAACAGAACGGAATTCTACAGCCGATCGTTGCCAGGAAACTGGTGTCGGGAAAATTTGAAATTATAGCAGGTGAAAGACGATGGCGAGCGGCGCAGATGGCAGGAATGCATGAAGTTCCAGTCATTCTGAAAGTCCTAGAAAACCAAGCCGCTCTGGAACTTGCAATCATCGAAAACATTCAGCGAGAGGACCTGAACGCAATAGAAGAAGCAGAAGCTTATCAACGACTTGCCCAGGAGTTCAATCTTACTCAAGCTCAGGTCGCCGAAAAAGTAGGTAAAGAGCGGGCCACAATAGCTAATTCCATGCGACTTTTAGCCCTGCCTCAAGCAATACGAGAAATGATCGTCCAGTCGATGCTCTCTGCTGGGCACGCTAAAGTATTGTTAGCTGTGGCAGATCCCAAGCTGCAACTTGGGTACGCCAAAAAGGTAGTTGAAGACAGATTGAGTGTCCGCCAGCTCGAAAAAATGATCGCTCAAGCTCCAGCCAAACAAGCCACCGAGAAAACATCGGAAGTCGCAGACACCAATGTCACTCAGCGGCTGATTTCTGGGCTTGCAGAAGAAGTGCAAAAGATTTTGGGTACTAAAGTATCTATCGAATATCTGAATTCTAAAGGCAAAATCTCCATTCATTATTATTCGGACGACGAGCTCACTCAAATCGTCAATCGACTGAAAGAGAGCCATGGAAAACGTTGAGGTCTTCCAGGAAAATGCGCTGGGGCATGTGACGGCGATTCTCGATCAAGGTGCCAGCTTTGAAGGAAAGCTGACCTTTGAAGGGACCGTCCAGCTGGGCGGTCACTTCAAGGGTGAGATTTTCACCAAGGATATTCTGATCATAAACGAAGGAGCCATGGTCCAAGCGCAAGTCGAAGCTGACTCGATTATAATCAGCGGAACCTTTGAGGGAAATATCTTCGCAAGAAGACGTGTAATCATGCATCCACCAGCAGTGTTTAAAGGCACCGTGACAACTCCCAGTCTGCGTATAGACGAAGGAGTTGTTTTTGAAGGTGCCTCGTACATGCCCAAATCTTGAGCGATTCAAAGACCTTGACCGTTTCTTAGCGGCGATGTTAATTCCTTGACACCCAAATTAGACATGCTTCTCTCACCATTTGGATCGGATTTGACATGGCAGTATTAGACCAGCTTGGATTGAATCAATCGTTCTTTATCCAGCTAATTATTTTCTCGATCGCATATCTAGCGCTCTCAAACATTGTGTTTGCTCCTTACATCAAAGCACTATCCGTGCGTGAAGAGAAAACTAAAGGCGGAGAAGATCTGGCGTTTGAATTCCAGCAAAAAGCTCAAGATTTACGAACTCGGTACGAAGTAAAAGCTCGCCAAGTTTCTGGAGACGTTAAAACAATCTTTGACGAATACCGCCAGCAAGCCACTCAAGAATATGAAAAAATTGTCAGCAAGGCTCGAGGAGAATCTCAGGTTTTGATTGAAAGCACTCGCAAAAAAGTCAGTATGGAAATCGAAGCTGCTCAAGCTCAACTGAAAGCTGAAATTCCAATCGTAGCTCAAGAGATGACGCGAAAACTTTTGGCTTAAGCGCACTAGGAGAATTGATGAAACATTATCTTCCATTTGTCATCCTGCTTTTGACTCAGCTTGCACAAGCCGCAGAACATGAAGCTAGCCATGAGGGAATTCCGACAAAAAAAATCCTTTATCAAGCTATCAACTTTATTCTGCTCATTGGTGGAATGATTTATTTCCTGCGAGAACCGCTAAAAAAATATTTCCACGAAAAACGAGCTGACTATTTGACAGCTGCGACAAAGGCCGAAGCTGCTCGTAAGGCGGCGGAAAATGAGCGAATGGAAATGCAGGTACGCCTGACAAAATTGGAAAGCACAGCGGATGAAAGCATTGCCCAGGCACGAATTGAAGCTGCAGAAATGAAAAAGCAACTGATTGCCGAAGCCGAAATTCTTTCAGAGCGGATTCGCAAAGAAGCAGAGATTGCGGCAAAATTTGAATCGGAGCGGGCTAAAAACCATTTGCGAGAAGAACTCATCAAAGACTCTTTAGAAATGGCTAAATCCCAACTGCAATCGAAAGTAACGGCAGATGATCACAAACGTCTGCAAAGCGAATTTCTCTCGAACATTCAGGGAGTTCAACGATGATCAGCGAAGTTGCAAAAAGATATGCAAAGGCTCTCTACGAACTTGCCAAGTCAAACAACTCTCAACAAAAAGTGTTCGCTGAAATCCGCACTCTGAAGCAAGTATTCGAAAGTGATAAAACGATTGGTGAATTTATCAATTCACCGCTCATTCCGCCGGATCAAAAAATCGCAGCTCTGCGCGGTGCCTTGACTTCGAGATGCTCTCCGGAGGTCACGAACACTCTCGTTTTGATGGCCGAAAAAGGCCGATTAGAAGTTTTTGGAGAACTGGTCGAAGCCTTTGAAAGCTTTAGCGACGAAGGCCACGGAGTCAATCGGGGAACTGTTCGATCTGCTACGGTGCTGACTCCTGAAGAGCGGAAAAAAATTGAAGACACTGTGACATTGGTTACAAAGAAAAAGGTCATTTTAAATTTCACAGAGGACAAAACGCTTTTGGGCGGACTTGTGGCTCAAGTGGGTGGCTGGACATTTGACGATAGCTTAGAAACTCATCTCACTCGCCTGAGTGAAGACTTGAACAGGAGATCACACTAAATATGGAAACTATTCGCGCAGAAGAGATCAGTAAAATTCTGAAAGAACAAATCGGCCAGTATGACAAAAAGATCGAAGTCAGCGAAACAGGAAGTGTTCTTTCAGTTGGCGATGGTGTGGCTCGTATTTATGGACTTGAAAACGTCATGGCAGGGGAGCTAGTCGAATTCCCGGGCGAAGTTTACGGAATGGCACTCAATCTAGAAGATTCTTATGTCGGAGTCGTGATTTTCGGTGAAGATCGAACGATCAAAGAGGGCGACACTGTGAAAAGAACGAAAAAAATCGTTCAAGTTCCAGTCGGAGAAGCTTTGTTGGGCCGAGTTGTGAACGCCTTGGGAATTCCAGTTGATGGAAAAGGTCCAATTGACACTCCCCATACCCGAGTTGTTGAAACCAAAGCTCCCGGAATTGTTTACCGAAAATCAGTTCATGAACCAATGCAAACTGGAATCAAAGCGATTGATTCAATGATTCCTATTGGCCGGGGACAGCGTGAATTGATCATCGGAGATCGTCAAACTGGAAAAAGCACAATTGCGATTGATACAATTATCAACCAAAAGGGCCAAAACGTTCACTGTTTCTATGTTGCCTGCGGACAGAAGCAATCAACTGTTGCGACAATTGTTGAAAAATTGCGTTTAGCCGGAGCTATGGATTACACGACCGTGATTATTTCTGGAGCTGCAGATCCCGCTCCTTTGCAGTACTTGTCTGTTTATTCTGGAACAGCAATGGCTGAATACTTCCGAGATTCTGGTCGACATGCTTTGATCGTCTATGACGATTTGACAAAGCAAGCTCAAGCCTACCGACAAATGTCCTTGTTGCTTCGTCGGCCCCCAGGGCGAGAAGCTTACCCAGGAGATGTCTTCTACATTCACTCGCGTTTGCTTGAGCGAGCTGCAAAACTTTCTGACGACAAGGGTGGTGGAAGCTTAACGGCTCTCCCAATCATTGAAACTCAAGCAGGCGATATTTCTGCTTACATTCCGACCAATGTGATCTCGATCACGGACGGTCAGATTTTCTTGGAAACTGATCTTTTCTACAAAGGTGTGCGACCGGCTATTTCCGTAGGTAAATCGGTTTCTCGGGTGGGCGGATCTGCACAGATCAAGGCCATGAAATCGGTTGCAGGCACGATAAAGCTTGAACTGGCTCAGTTCCGAGCCTTGGAAGCTTTTGCTGCTTTCGCTTCTGACTTGGATAAAGCGTCGCAACAGCAGCTTTCACGTGGTCGACGCTTGGTTGAGCTCTTGAAACAGCCAGCTTATTCGCCTTACAAAGTGGAAGATCAAGTGGCGTCTATTTTTGCAGCGACTAATGGTTATGTCGATCATTACCCAGAATCAGATGTTCGTCGTTACGAAAAAGAGCTGCTAGAATTTTTGAAAACAAAACACAGTGGAATTCTGAAGGGCGTGGCGGAGCAAAAAGCCATGACTCCAGAATTGAAAACTCAAATGGTCAATGCCTTAGAAGAATTCAAAGCTGTGTTTCAGCCTTCGAAATCATAAGAGGAAAGAATGGCAAGTTTAAAGGACATCCGTTCGCGGATTGATTCGACTAAAAACACTCAGCAAATCACGAAAGCAATGAAGCTGGTGTCTGCGGCAAAACTGAGAAGAGCACAGCATCAAATAGTGAACATGCGCCCGTATGCGGCCACTTTGTTGAAAGTGATTGCCGATATCGTTGTCACCAATCGCGTGAGTCATCCTCTCATGCGGGCTTCTACTGAGACAAAAAAAGTTTTGCTCGTCGTGCTTACTTCTGATCGTGGTTTGGCGGGAGCCTTCAACTCGAATATCAATAAATTTGCTGAAGCCTATCACAAAGAGCATAAGAGCAAACTTGAGAAGCTTGATTTCTTGTTCGTCGGCCGCCGCGGAAATGATTTTTTTGCCCGCCGAGGAGTGAAGCCTGTTGAGACAATTTTGAAGCTTGATAAGGATGTGTCCTATACCTTGGCGTCCCGAGTGGCTGAGCGTTTGATGAAAGATTATCTGGATGGTCACTATGATGAAATCCGTTTGATCTACAATGAGTTTAAGTCGGCGATCTCGCAAAAAGTTGTGACGGAAACAGTTTTACCAATCGATATCAGCCATAATACGTTTGATGTTAAAAATGCTTTGCCAACCTTCTCGACGGATATGATTTATGAACCTTCTCCTGATAAGATTATAGATCAGTTGCTAGTGAAGGTTTTCAGCATTCAGATTTATCGATCGATGTGTGAATCTGTAGCAGCCGAGCACGGAGCTCGAATGTCAGCGATGGAGAATGCATCGAACAATGCCAAAGAGATGATCTCGAAGTACACCTTGATTTACAATAAAGTCCGCCAAGAGAAAATCACCACTGAGCTGACTGAAATCGTGAGCGGTGCGGAGTCTCTGAAATAAATTTTCAATTTTCAATTTTTTAAATTTTGATACTCGAAGGAGCTTGAAATGCAGCAGAACCAAATCGGAAAAGTAAAACAGGTCTTGGGGCCCGTCGTGGATGTCGAATTTGAAGGCGGCGATCTGCCACCAATCAATGGAGCACTTCGTGTGACCAACAAATTGATCGACGATAAAGAGTACAACCTGACCTTGGAAGTAGCCCAGCATCTTGGTGATTCTGTGGTTCGGACCATTTCTATGGATTCGACTGAAGGATTGACTCGAGGTGAAAAAGTCATGAGCACTGGCAACATGATTATGGCGCCTGTAGGAGAAGAAGTTCTCGGACGTCTGATCAATGTCATCGGCGATCCAGTTGATGAAATGGGACCTTTGGCAACGAAAGAACGATGGCCAATTCACCGAGCTGCTCCTAAATTTGAGGATCAAGCCACCTCTACAGAAATACTCATGACCGGAATCAAAGTCGTTGATCTCTTGGCACCCTACGCGAAGGGTGGAAAGATCGGTCTGTTTGGCGGAGCAGGCGTCGGTAAAACAGTTTTGATTCAGGAGCTGATCCGAAATATCGCAACTGAGCACGGTGGTTACTCGGTCTTCGCTGGAGTTGGAGAGAGAACTCGAGAAGGAAACGATCTTTGGCAGGAAATGAAAGAATCCGGAGTTCTAGCGAAAACTGCTCTTGTTTTCGGTCAAATGAATGAACCACCAGGTGCCCGTGCGCGAGTGGCACTGACAGGTTTGACTGTTGCAGAATACTTCCGAGATGTGAAAAACCAAGACGTTCTGTTCTTTGTCGACAATATCTTTCGATTCACTCAAGCAGGTTCTGAAGTTTCTGCCCTTTTGGGTCGTATTCCATCAGCCGTGGGATATCAGCCAAACTTGGCGTCTGAAATGGGAGCCATGCAAGAACGAATCACTTCGACAAAAAAAGGTTCGATCACTTCAGTTCAGGCCGTCTACGTTCCTGCCGATGACTACACGGATCCAGCTCCTGCAACGACCTTTGCCCACCTGGATGCAACAACGAACTTGGATCGTGACATCGCAGCTATGGCGATTTTCCCTGCAGTCCATCCTTTAACCTCCACTTCGCGACTTTTGGATCCGACCATTGTTGGCGAAGAGCACTATAATACTGCGCGGGGAGTTCAGTCGACCTTGCAACGTTACCGTGAATTGCAAGATATCATTGCGATCTTGGGTATGGATGAATTATCTGAAGAAGACAAATCCGTGGTTGGACGGGCCCGTCGAATTCAGCGATTCTTGTCGCAGCCTTTCTTCGTTGCTGAACAATTTACGAATCTTCCTGGCCGATATGTTGATATCAAAGACACGATTAAGGGCTTCAAAGAAATTTTGGAAGGCAAGCACGACGCACTTCCAGAGCAGGCTTTTTACATGGTGGGTACAATTGAAGAGGCGATCGAGAAGGCCAAGAAGCTTCAATAGAAATAAAATCGAAGGCAAAAAGCTGGGATGAAAATGTTTATATTAAATTTTGTAACTCCGGATAAAAAAGTTGTCGCTGGCCAGGAGCTGTTGGAAATTACAGTTCCTGGATTTGCAGGCGAGCTGAATATTCTGCCAGGCCATGCACCCTTGATGACCACCCTGGACGCTGGAATTTTGCGCTACAAATTGAAAAGTGGCGAAACTAAAAAGTTTGCGATCAGCTGGGGATATTGCCAAGTTTCAGTCGAAGGTGTGAATGTTCTGACGGAAACAGCCGTCGCTGCTGACGAAATTGAAGTTAAAGTCGTCGCTCAACATTTGCAGACGCAGGAAACAAAGCTGGCAACTGAATCTATGGATCAAGTGGAATGGGACAACACTCAACATGAAATTGCTCGATTGAGAGCGGAACTGGCCCTGGTAGCTGAGACAAAAGTTCACTAAATTCTTCTTCTCACATAATAGATGACGTTAAAGCCTTGCTCTTAGCATGGCTTTTGTTTTTTTCAGACTGGACGTGGGTCCAAAATCGGAGTCCAGTCCCAGGACATTATTTTCAGTCGGTGAAACAATGGTGAGATGAAGCAGAATCACGGTGTTTTCAACTCGGCTGTCTTAGCGATTCTCTTGGGATTGTGTGTCCTTTTATTTGCCCGTGAAGGTTTCGCTGAGGACTCCGAAAGAGACTGGAATGACGGTAAAGTAGAAGTTGTTTATCCCGCACAGAGCTCCTTGGCTTACCGCGAACGACGTGGGAATTGGTCTGGAGTCTTGGGAATTAATATCGAGCAGATTTTCCCAGATAAATTCAGATCTAAAATCACGGATGACTCTTATGAAAATCTTTTTGGGAAAAGCCCCGTAGCTATAGCTCAGTTGGAAGTGGGCGCTCAGGGGAATTTTGGGTTCGGATCTTTGGGTGCATCTGTTTTATATGGATACGGCGGAATCAAAGATTCTCGCAGTGGTGGCGACCGAGT
The DNA here is from genome assembly GCA_043741885.1 of Bdellovibrio sp. Lineage (GTDB taxonomy): Bacteria > Bdellovibrionota > Bdellovibrionia > Bdellovibrionales > Bdellovibrionaceae > 21-14-0-10-47-8. The sequence continues at coordinate 10,345 of JAYTZS010000190.1, forward strand.
TTTAAATTTAACAAAAGAATCGGTCAGTCTGCAATACACCATCAACACTTTGTTTTCCGAACCTTACGTGGCTCCTTATTTAAAGACTGAGTTCACACGCTTTAGCTGGAAAGAAACCGGATTTGGTTTTAAAGATCAATCCGGAACAACTGACTTCTCGACTGCCTTAACAGTAGGCCTTCTCATTCAACTGAATGCGTTGGATCCGCAGGCGACTCTGGAGGCAAGGAACAACTCAGGACTTTCGAACACGTTTTTAGATCTTTACCTTTCACAATACAACACGTCGAGTTCAGAAACAGACCCGAACTTTGAATCAACCATGAACGTTGGATTTGGACTCAAACTGGAATTCTAAACTTTTTAATCTTTGGATTGCTGAGCTTAAACCAACTTCAGTAAATATTCGAGCTCTTCGTAAACAGCAGGCCAGGTAATAGAATTCATTCGGATATTCAGCCGATTATCAGGAGTGATTGAATACTTTTTGTTTTCTCTCATTGCAAGCGATATTGCGGTCTCCGGCTTAAACCTAGTTCGCTCAGAAAATTTCAATGAGATATTTTTAAGTCCAGAGCCTACATCTTTGACGCCTAAAACTCGGCACTGACTTCGGATGAGCATCAGACCCATCAAATTTAAGGTCGGTTCTGGAATTTCTCCGAACTGATCCTTCAATTCTTCTTCTATTTTTTCAAGATCCTGGTGCGACTGGATATCGGCTAGGGCTTTGTAATAGGATAGCCGAATACGAATATCGCTGATGTATTTCTCAGGGATCATCGCCGCGACTTTCAAATTGATTTCTGGATCTAAATCCATTTCATCGACGGGTTCACCTTTGAGCTGATGAATCGTTTCATTTAAGAGATCCATGTAAAGCTCGTAACCGACAGAATTGATATGTCCTGATTGGCTTTCTCCAAGGACATTGCCAGCCCCTCGAAGTTCGAGATCGTACTGGGCGATTTTAATACCGCTGCCAAGAGCAGTGTTTTCTTGAATCACTTTGAGGCGCTCTTGGGCATCCTTGTCTAATTTTTTATCTCTTGGAAGAATCAAATAGCAATAAGCTCTGGCTTTGCTTCGGCCGACTCGGCCGCGCAATTGATACAGCTGAGACAGACCGAGCATCTGAGCTTGATCAATAAACATCGTGTTGGCACGAGGAATGTCCATTCCTGATTCAACTATTGTCGTGCACACCAAAACATCGACCTCATGATTGAAAAAAGCGACCATTGTTTTTTCAAGCTCCTCCTCATCTAACTGACCATGACCTACGCGGATGCGAGCCTGGGGCACAATCTTGCGAATTTCATCGGCAATTCCATAGATGCTCTGCACTCGATTGTGAATGAAGAAAACTTGGCCACCCCGAGCGATTTCAGATTCGATGGCTTTACGAATGGTGTCTTCGTCAAAGCGACAAATAAAAGTTCGAGTGGGCAAGCGATCTACTGGAGCTGAATTGATAATACTGAGGTCGCGGACTCCCATTAAACTCATGTTCAAAGTTCGCGGAATAGGTGTCGCTGATAAAGTCAAAGTGTCGACGCTGTTCTTCATGCGTTTGATGCGCTCTTTGTGGGCCACTCCAAATTTTTGCTCTTCATCGACGATCAACAGGCCGAGATTCTGGAATTCGACATCTTTGCTAAGCAAGCGGTGAGTGCCAATGACGATATCGACTTTGCCATCTTTTAAATCTTTTAAAGTTCGTTTGACGTCGGCATTGCTGACGAATCGATTGAGCTCCCGAATCTCGAGCGGCCACCCGTGAAATCTTTTTTTGAATGTTTCAAAGTGCTGAAATGTTAGAACAGTCGTCGGTGCTAAAACGGCGACTTGCATTCGATTATGGGCGGCTACGAAAGCAGCTCGCATAGCGACTTCTGTTTTTCCGAAGCCAACATCTCCACAGATCAGACGATCCATTGGTTTGGTCGAAGTGAGGTCTTTTAGGAAATCGCGGATGGCGCGGTCTTGATCTTCGGTTTCATCAAATGGAAAAGAGGCTTCAAAGGCGGCGAAGTCCTCTTCATGGACTTTGAAAGCGGGACGATGAAGTTCGGCTCGCTTAGCATAAAGTTGCAAGAGATCAGCCGCCAAATCTCGAAGGTGACCTTTGACTTTGGATTTGGTTTT
>JAYTZS010000191.1:0-4573 GCA_043741885.1 Bdellovibrio sp.
ATGTCCCGCAAAACGGGAAGACGGTACCCTCTGAATGTGTTAGATTGGTGGTTCTATGGACACATTAGAATCCATTCTTCGGCTGAAAAAAAAGCAAAACGCGGTGATTTTGGCGCACTATTATCAAGAAGGTGCGATTCAAGATGTGGCGGATTATGTCGGAGATAGTTTTTATTTGGCCAAAATAGGCCAGCAAGTCAAAGAGCAGGTTATCCTGCTTGCCGGCGTTGTTTTCATGGCTGAGAGCGTGAAATTGCTCAATCCAACAAAAACGGTTTTAGTGCCTGACATGAATGCTGGATGCTCACTGGTTGACGAAGCTCCCTTTGAAAAATATCTAGCCTGGAAAAAAGCAAATCCTCGCGGCATAACCGTGACTTATATTAATTCTTCAACGGCAGTAAAATCCATTTCCGATGTGATCGTTACCTCTAGCAATGCCAAACAAATCGTTGAAGCTATTCCTGCAGATCGCCCGATTTTATTTGGACCTGATAAAAATCTTGGAGCTTATTTATCCAAAGAAGTCGGCCGGCCGTTTATTTTGTGGCCTGGAAGCTGTCAGGTGCATGTTCTATTTGAAGCTCAAAAATTACTCGAGCTCATCAAGCAGAATCCAGATGCAGTGGTGATTGCTCATCCCGAATGTGAGGATAGTGTCCTGATGTGGGCGAAAGTCATCGGCTCGACTTCTCGGCTGCTTGAAGAGGTAGAAAAAAATCCAGCAAAAAAATTTATTGTGGCGACTGAATCTGGAATTTTTCACGAGATGAAAAAGCGCAGACCTGATGCTGAGTTGATTCAGGCTCCTGTTGCCGATTCGACTTGCGCTTGCAACGACTGTCCATTTATGAAATTGAGCACTTTGGAGAAAGTGAAAAATTCGCTTGAGAGCCTTAGGCCTCAGGTTCAGATTCCGCCTGAATTTCAAGAATCTGCGAAAGTCGGGCTCGAGCGAATGATGGCGATCACATCAGGCCGGCCTGTGGTATGGCCCAAGTAGTTTCCTTTTGAGTTTCCTTTTGAGTTCCCTTTTTAACTTTCTTTCAAATTCTGAAGTTCTACGCATTCGAGAGCTGCTGCGGATCTCTTCGCTAGAAGTTGTTCTCAAGTCGGAATGGGGCAGCCGCGAGCCCGGGCATCGTGAGCAGATTCATTCGCAACTGAAGAAAAAAATGGCTCATGCCTACCCGCTTTCGGATTCCTCTATTTCGCACTGTCCTTCTTTGGGAGGATTTGTATTTGCTCAGCAAGGCAAGCAAAATATTTTTCAAATTGGTTTTGATGTTGAAGAGACTGCCAGAATTTCAGATGCGGCGGCCAGACGGATTTGCCAAACCGCCGCAGAGTTTGAACTAGCCCCTTCGAGCGCTTCTCTTTGGACTGCAAAGGAAGCTGCTTACAAGTCGCTCAAAGGCCCTTCTCAGCCGGCCACTGTTTCTGAAGTGACTTTGACTTCTTGGTCCCTTGTTAGCTCAGCCAGGGAGTCGGCAACTGGCTCGCTCGCTGCCTTGGGCCATGAATCTTCTCTCGATTCTCAGATTGAGATTTTTCAGATGAAGGATTCGGGAAAATATTTTTTTAATTCCACTGTGGGCGTTGTCATAAAAAAAGACCCCTACAGTCTCGCTTTTTTCATTTGTCATCTTTAAATTTAGTCCGGTCTGTCCGAAGAGTTATCTGTGAGGTGAAAGATGATTAAGAATTTAAGGGCAGCTCCAAGGCGAGAGATCACTCCCCTGCAAGTTTCTTCGGTGGCGTCACTTGAGAATCTTGCTAAAATCGCCAAGTTTGCAGAAATCGTGGAGGCCTCGACCACTGGTTTTTTAATGATCATTCGGCGTGAGGATCTGATCCCGGCGAATCTGAGAAAAAATCTAACTCTAGAATCTTTGCATGGAAGTAAAATTCTTTTGCATCTTCCACAGATGAACATTGAGATTGCTGGCCGAATTGCCCGCACTCAGTTAGTTGGAAAAAAAGGGTTTGAACTGGGAATCGATTACACAGACGACGCTCCTGAATACTGGAGAGAATGTTTGGTAGATTTGCTACCAGCACCCGGCGAATTCGACTAAATATACTTTTACAAATCTGAGAATGGCGGAAGCCCTTCTTCTTGAATCAACAAAAGCGAGTAATGAGGTGGTAAAAACCAGCTCAAAGCTTCTGCGATTCCTTCATGCTCAGCTTCTGGCGGATGCCCTAACGAATCCAAAGAAAAAGCCAGGTCATAGTGAACTTGATCTGTGCTCATGACCAGAATCCGCGGTCTCAGAATTGCTTGATCGCGAAAGAAATCTCTTACAACTTTGCGAACATAACTTGGCAGAAACCATTCTGTTGGCGGACCCGCATGAACCAAGCTGTTGGTTTCAAATTGCACAGATCCTGTTTTTGGCTCTTCTAGAGTTTTAAAGAAAAATCCAGTTTCCTTAAAAAACCAAATCATCCCGTAAGTGAAAACATAATCCGGAAACTCTTTTTGTGGGTTGATGGCAAGTCCAATGCCTCGCTCGGCAAGCCAAAGTAAGATCTTTTGCGCCGGTTCCGTCGCTTCGTGACCGGATTGAGCCAGAATGTAAGGCCAATTGTCAGGGCCGGCCTGCGGCTCCTGAGAAATCAACTTCAGATTGGCGCCCATGAGAGCCTGAAAAAGCTGCGTTTCCCAAGCCGGGTCTCGATCAGCGTCTGGAATTTGCAAAAGTTCGTCAAATGTCATGGCCTAGAGTTTAAATAACTTCCAGTTCTTGCAGTCAACTTGAGATTTTGAGAATCTAATAAGTCTATGTCACAAAATACCTCGCAAAGCTCTTTTCTAAGCACTTACAATAGAACAGAAGCCTTTTTTCAGGGTTCTAAAAACACTCGGCTATTTTATCAAAGCTGGGAAGTCGAAAATCCAAAGCTTCATATCGTCATCACGCATGGACATGGCGAGCATTCCAACTGCTACGAACGAGTCGTTGAGGCTTTGCAAGGCTTGCAAACTTCAATCTATGCTTGGGATCTTCGGGGGCATGGCCGCTCTGACGGTCAAAGGGGCTATGCCAGAAAATTTGAAGATTATATTCAAGATTTTCAAGCTTTTCTTCAGCACTTGAAAACTGAGAAAAATCTTTATCCAGACCACCTGACATTGTTAGGTCATTCCATGGGAGGCCTGATTCAGTTAGAAACTTTATTGGTAAATCCAAACTGGAATTTCAAAGCGCAAATTTTAAGCAGCCCCATGCTCGGTGTCGCTGTGCAGGTGCCCCTGTTGAAGGATCTGGCGGCCCTGGTCCTTGCTCGAGTTTTCCCTCAAGTCACTCTCAGCAATGAAATTCAATTGACTGATTTGACCAGGGACCCAGAGGTTCTGAAAGAGTTCGAAGCTGATGTTCTTCGTCACGACCGAATTTGTTCGACTGTTTATCTTGGCGCCGTGACTGCTATTGAATCTTTGCGCTCTCGAATGCAACAAATCCAGGTCCCCACTTTGTGGCAAATCCCCGAAATGGACCCCGTGGTTGGCAGCGAAAACAGCCGCAATTTATTTCAACAATTAGGTTCTCCAGACAAGAAAATAATTCAGTACTCTGGAAGGAAACACGAAATCTACCATGACTTAGGTCGAGAAGAAGTGCTGCAGGATCTTTGCGAGTTCATCAAACAGCTGAATTGAATCGATTTAACAGCTAACGACCATCACTTTATCTGTTTTTCGGCCGAAAAGCAGAGGTATGACTTCAAGTTTCAACCGATGGTTTATCAAATTTGGCTTCCGCTTGGGACTTGGCATTCTGCTGTTGGTCGGATTCCTCTATTACAATCAAAGACAGAATTTGCAAATATCTTTAAATTGGGTGGCGCATACCTTTGAGGTCCAAAATGAACTTTCGAAGCTTTCCAAAACAATTGAAGTTCAAAAAAATAATGAAGAGCTTGAATCGCGGATAGCTCAACTGCAAAAGTTAACGTCGGATAATCCACGGCAGCAAGCTCGGATCCAGAATTTAAGACGTTTGCTGGCTAGCAAAAACAGTTTGCTCCTCGTTGCCAAAACTTCGAATGTATCTCCGGTGGAATTTGCTAATTTCAAAGACCGAATCTCAGAGACCCTTGTCGATTTGGCTAAAGAGGAAACGACTTTATTGGAAGAGAGAAAGAACGCCTCTCAGAACAATTTTTCCAAGGTCGATTACTCGATTGCAGTGGGCGGGCTGTTCGCTTTTATTTTTATTTTTATCGGCAATAAAATAACTTCTCAGGATCTTAAAAATTTGATCCAAAAAGATCAAGAACTTGAAAAAAAATCAAGTGATCTGTTGGCTTCAAAAGAAGCGCTGGAAGTAAAGACTAAGATTTTAAATTTGACAATGGAATCCATGGGAGATGGGCTTATTGTTGTGAACAACAAACGCGAGTACGTTTCATTCAATGCGGCCGCTCGCCGAATGCTAGGAATGTCTCCGGAAGAACTTTATCGTCAGCACCAGAGTCGCGAGATAATAGCCAAAGATCCGGTGACCTTTCGTTATTTACGTGACGACGAGCTGCCCTTGTCGCTTTCTTTGCAAGGAAAGTCAGT
>JAYTZS010000192.1:0-4563 GCA_043741885.1 Bdellovibrio sp.
TGTGCCTGCAGTTGTGCCGGGTGTTTCTTGTGACTATAAGACCTTTGAAGGCGCCTTCAATCAAGAGGCGCTCTCTGAAATCTCAGTAGACTTGCAACAAGGTTATAAAATTGCGATGGAGACAGATAAGGCCTGTAATTTGCTAACCGCAATGCCTTCGGTGGATGACTACAGTGGCAAAGTGAAAATCGCTGCCTATCGCTGCAAGTAAAAGCTTTGACCTGATTGCTGTAGGCTTCTAAATTAGGAGCCTATGAAAAAATATGTGATTTGCTCCATTTATTCTTTTGTTATTGTCCTCACTTTTCTTCATTCAAGATTGAGTTTTGCCGGTGAACTTGCACCCAATCCGGATCTTTCGATTTTCGATACCAAAGTGGATCCTTGCGAAAATTTCTATCAGTATGCATGTGGAGGTTGGATTGCTCAAAACTCGATCCCTTCAGATATGCCTTCGTGGGATCGTTCTTTTTCTTCAATCACGGAACAAAATCAAACTCTTCTCAAAGATGTTCTTGAAAAATACAGTCAGGGATCTAAACAGCCGGCTAATCCCTACACTCAAAAACTAGGCGATTTTTATGGCAGCTGCATGGACGAATCGCAAATTGAAGCGCAATCAATGAAGGTCCTAAAAGCCGGTCTTTCCGAAATTGAAATGCTTCAGCAGCATGGCAAAAAGTATGAAAATCTTGAAGTGCTTCTTGCTTGGCTTCACTTGCGAGAAATTAATGTTCTTTTTTCTTTTGGTAACACCCAGGATTTGAAGCACCCGCAAATGAATATTGCAGAAATCAATCAAGGAGGAATGGGCCTTCCTTCGAAAGAATATTATTTTGATAACGGTGCTAAAATGAAAATAATCCGCAATCAATATGTGGAACATGTGCAAAAAATGTTGGTCTTAAGTGGCGAGAATGAAAAAAAGGCTGCAGTTCAAGCTCAGCAGATCCTTGCATTAGAAACAAGCTTAGCAAAGGCAGCACTCGCTCCAGAAGAAATGAGAGACCCAACAAAACTCTATCACATCGTTAACTTTCAAACTTTGCAGAAGCAGTCGCCAAACTTCCAATGGAAGAGCTACGTTGAAGCTCTCGGGCTCAAGCCGATGGATTCAACCAATCTGACTGTTCCAGCTTATTGGAAGCGGGTGAATGAGGTTGTTGGTGAGACCCCTTTGCCTCAGTTGAAGAATTACTTTCGTTACAAGTTAATTGTTGGATCATCGAAGGCCTTGCCAGAAAGATTTGCCCAGCAGTCTTTTGAATTTTATGGAAAAACTTTGTATGGCATTCAGTCTCTTCCTCCAAGATGGAAACGATGTGTTCGAGCCACTAATGAGTCCATGGGATTTGCACTTGGGAGAGCTTACGTTGATTTGAAATTTGTTGGTGAAAGCAAAGTTGTTGCTCGAGATATGATGGAGAAAATCGAAGCTGAGCAAGCTAAATTGCTGGAAAGTTTGCCGTGGATGGATTCGGTAACCAAAGTGGCAGCCCAGCAGAAGTTGAAAAATTTAATCAATCAGGTTGGCTATCCGGATCGATGGCGCAATTATGACAACCTTAAAACGGACCGGAATTCTTATTTGGCGAACCGTTACGAGGGGCTTGTATTCAACAATCGTTATGAGCTGGCAAAAATTGGCACGGCGTTGGACCGAACAGACTGGGGAATGTCTCCCTCACAGGTGAATGCTTATAATGATTCATCTCAAGGAAAAATGGTGTTTCCTGCCGGCATATTGCAGCCACCATTTTTTCACTCGACTTACACTCAGTCGGCGAATTTTGCTGGAATTGGCATGGTGATGGGTCATGAGCTGTCGCATAGTTTTGATGATGAGGGACGGCAGTTTGATGCCAATGGTGCGATGGCTGATTGGTGGAGCGCCAAATCGGCGGAAGAGTTTAAAAAACGTGCTCAGTGCTTGTCAGATCAATATGATTCCTATCCAGCTGAGGGAGGCGGTCACGTGAATGGCAAGCTGACCTTGGGAGAAGACATTGGTGATCAAGGCGGATTGAAGCTTTCCTATTTTGCATGGAAGAACACAGTACCTAAAGAAGTCGCTGCAAACGAAGAGGCTTTTCGTAAAGAACAGAAAAACTTTTTTCTTTCCTTTGCGCAAAGCTGGTGTGGGAAATCCTCTGAAGCTTTCGAGCAGATTCTGATTAAGACAAACCCCCATCCTCCAATGCGATATCGAGTGATCGGGGCTGCTTCTAATTTGCCTGCGTTTGCTCAAGCTTTTCAGTGCAAACCAGGATCGAAAATGGCTCCTACACAGCGCTGCGAGGTTTGGTAATTTAGATGGACTGACTGATCTGCTTCAGAAGCCAAAAAAAACTCATAGGCGGGTGCGATTTCCTCAGGCTGCGCGGCTCAGTGAACAAAGCATGGCTCGATGATGAGTTCATCTGTGTTTCATCCAAGTCGAGCCAGGATTGCGAAAAAGCAAAATAAAGCGGGGTGTTTTTTGGGTTGTTGAAAGTAAAATCTGCCACGAAAACGGCGCAAAAAGAATTCTCCTGGGATTCACTGGAGAGGACTGGTAAAAGAAGCTTTTCAAATGAGGTCCCTGTGAGTTCCGCCGATTTTACATCCCTTTTGCTCCTACCTGAAATAACCGCGGTGCTCGGTGAGCTTCAATTCACAGAACTGACTGAGATCCAGGCGCAAAGCATACCGCTTTTAATTGAAGGTAAAGATTTGCTTGGGCAATCGAAGACGGGGAGCGGGAAAACAATTGCTTTCAGTTTGCCAATTTTGCAGAAAATGGACTTAGGAACCAAAGACATCCAAGCGATGATTCTCTGTCCAACTCGGGAACTGTGCGCACAGGTGGCGCGTGAAATCCGCAAACTGGCGCGTCGAATGCCAGGACTCCAAGTATTAATTTTGGCCGGTGGGGAGCCTTCGAGACCTCAGACCGAGGCATTGGCGAAGGGAGTCCATTTGATCGTCGGGACTCCCGGGCGAGTACTGGATCATCTCAGCCGCCGACGCCTGGATCTGAGATTTGTGCAAACTTTGGTTTTGGATGAGGCCGACCGAATGCTGGACATGGGTTTTCAAGAAGATATGGAGAAAATCATCAGCGCCTTGCCAGAAAATCGGCAAACGGTGTTTTTTTCAGCCACTTTTCCAGATTCGATTCAGGCGATGAGTCGAAAATTTCAGAGAAATCCCAAACATGTGGTGATCGAGAGTTCACTCGAGTCAGCGCCTGACATTGAACAGTTTGTGATTGTGACAACAGCCGAACAAAAAGCTTCGCAGCTGATTAGTTTATTGAAAGCTGAATCGGCAGGCTCGGCAATTGTCTTTTGCAACCTGAAGCTCACAGTGGCAGAGCTGGCCGAATCACTTTCGCGCCTGGGGATGAGCGCAACCGGGCTGCATGGGGATTTGGAACAAGATGAGCGTAATAAAGTACTCGCTAAATTCCGCAACGGAAGTTTGAGAGTCCTAGTCGCAACTGACGTGGCTGCCCGAGGTTTAGATATTGAGGATCTGCCTTTAGTTATCAATTACGATCTGCCCTATGAAGTGGACGCTTATGTCCATCGCATCGGTCGGACTGGAAGAGCCGGCAAAAAAGGCAAAGCCGTGGCTTTCATGGTGCACGGTGAAGAGCTCCGTTTGAATCAGATCGAACGCTCGGTCGGCCTGAAGTTTAGCAAACTGAATTTGCGTGGGGGTTCTCAGGAAGTTTCCGGATCAGCCGAGTCTGGATCAGCTGAGATGGAGACTTTGCAAATTTCTGCTGGGCGAAAAGAAAAAATGCGACCCGGGGATATTCTTGGGGCGCTGACTGGAGAAGCGGGGCAGCTCAAGGCTTCCGATATCGGTAAAATTGAAATACACGATCATTATTCTTTCGTAGCGGTGACTCGGCATCTCGCTCCCTTGGCCATGGAAAGGCTGCGAGACGGCCGTATCAAAGGGCGCAAACTTTTTATTCATTTGGTGAAGTAGGTGTTAGGGGAATTAAAACAAGATGGGCAAATTTTCCCGTTTTCTGATGTCAATGGGATGTATCTTAAATTCAGCATCACAGCTTATTTTTAAGCGGCGGGTTAGTTTTTTACGATCTTGAACACATTGCGTATTCCTTCTTGTGAAGAAACAATTATGATGTCGGCAAACGACCTTTAAGGAGGATCACATGAACAAAACATCACAAGCCGCTCTGACATTGGCTACAGTTCTTTCATTTGCCACAGTTGGTTGCACAAAATCAGCTGACAAGCGTGTGGAAACAACTACGACCAGTGGTACAACGACAACTGAAACTAAAATGAACAACTCAGCAACAGATTCGTCTGGTGCAGCAGCTGGAAACTCCGCAGCTCCAGGTTCAGCGACAGCATCCGGCACATCAACTGGTGCGACTGACACGACAACTGCATCAGGAAGTGGAACTGCAGCTGATGCAGCCAATACAAATCCTTCAGCAACAGGAGCTGCTACATCACCAGAAACAACAGGAAGTTCAACTACTGAGACCTCAACGACGACTTCAAAAACTCACAAAGCTGGATCAGTAACAACTGGTAG
>JAYTZS010000193.1:0-12392 GCA_043741885.1 Bdellovibrio sp.
CGTTGTACCGTTCATAATCAGTCAATTCGTAAAGCTCTTTCCGGTGCTGCATTCGATCTAGAATCTGCTCTTGATTACCGTGAGCGAGGATGTGTTTCAATCCTTCTTCTTGGGCTTTCATGGCCAATCGCATAGTGGTCACTGGCCAAATCACCAAATTGTATCCCAGGCTTTCGAGCTGAGAGATCGTCAGCAATTTGGTTTTTCCAAATTCAGTCATATTGGCGAGCAAAGGGATTTTCACAGCTTGACGAAACTTCTCAAATTCTTTTTCATCTTGCAAAGCTTCGGTAAAAATAACATCCGCTCCAGCATCGGCATAGGTTTTGGCGCGATCGATTGCCTGATCCAAACCTTCACTGGCTCGGGCATCTGTGCGCGCAATGATGACAAAGTTCGGATCGAGTTTTCGGGACATTTCGGCAGCTCTGATTTTCTGCACCATCTCGTTGGCTGGAACCAAAGACTTACCATCCAGATGACCGCATCTTTTTGGATTCATTTGATCTTCTAAATGACAACCAGCCAAACCAAGCTCAATCAATTCTTGAACGCTCCGAGCCGCGTTCAGAGCCACTCCGAATCCAGTGTCAGCGTCAATGATTGCAGGCAGTTGGGTGACTCGAGCAATTTGCCGACCGCGCTGAGAGACTTCGCTCAAGGTCGTCAAACCCACATCGGGGTAGCCCAGATCATTCGAAAGAACAGATCCTGAAATATAGACTCCATCAAATCCAAGCTTCTCGATTTGCATGGCAGACAATGGTGAGAACGCACCCGGGAACTTCAAAAGTTTCCCGGACTTTAAACCCTCTCGAAACTTTTTTCTTTTTTCGCTAGGTTGAGTTTCATTGAATAGCATCTAGAAAATACCTTTGGTATCACGTTTGTTGCTTTGAAGTTTATCGATCGGGATCTGAACATTCAGTTCTTGCACTTGAGAAGCAGAAAGATCGGGAAGATTTTCTGCCAAAGAAATAAACCGGCTGCGCTCCACTTGACCAATGATTCCCTCAGTCAGTTCATCGAATTTTCGGATATAATCTTTCCGCGCAAAAGGCTTAGCACCAGCCGGGTGAGCATTGGCGACACCCAGTTCATCGATCAGTTTTTCGCCATTTTTGAAAATGACTTCGACTTTTCCGCCAAAGCGTTTTTGCTCTGGATTGACATCATGATAAGCCTCGGTCCAAGCAGGATCTTCCACTGTCCTGATTTTATGCCACAACTTTACGGTTTCGGGACGTTGAGCCCTTTCTGGAGCGTAACTTTGAACGTGATGCCACTTTCCATCTTCCAAAGCGACAGCAAAAATGTACATGATTGAGTGATCCAAAGTTTCTCTCGAAGCTTTTGGATCCATTTTTTGTGGATCTCCGGCACCAGTTCCAATCACATAATGAGTGTGATGAGAGGTGTGAATTACAATTTCTTGAATGTCATCGAAGTTGGTAATTTTAGATTTCATTCGAGATGCCAAATCAATCAAAGCTTGCGACTGGTATTCGGCCGAGTGTTCCTTTGTGTAGGTTTCAAGAATGGCCCGCTTTTCTTCTCCCACCTCTGGTAGTGGAACTTCATACTTTCCATTTTTCCCAGATAGCATGTAAGCGATGACCGAATCCTCGCCTTCATAAATCGGTGAGGGCGCACCTTCGCCACGCATGCAGCGGTCCACAGCTTCAATCGCAAGCTTTGCAGAATGAGCCGGAGCAAAAGCTTTCCATGATGAGATTTCACCTTTTCTCGACTGCCGAGTGGTGAAAGAAACATGCACTGCCTGTTGCACGGCTTGGAAAATAGTCTCGGTTGAAAGCCCAAGCAAAGTGCCAATACCCGCAGCTTGAGCAGGGCAAAGATGAGCAATATGATCTTTTTTGAATTCATGGAGACAGATAGCTTTGACCAAATCCACATGCACTTCGTAGCCAGTGACAATCCCGCGGAGCAAATCTTTTCCCGCTTTGTTCATTTGCTGAGCGACGGCCAAAATGGGTGGAATATTATCACCGGGGTGTGAGTAATCGGCGGCTAGAAAAGTGTCATGAAAATCCAATTCGCGAACCGCAGTTCCATTGGCCCAAGCGGCCCATTCACAATCGAATTTTTGATTGTTTGGAAGTCCGAAGACCAAAGCCCCATTGGCCCGGGGGTGAGCAAGCGCCATCGAGCGTGCCGAAGAAACAGGTCGGCGATTGGCTGAAGCAATGGCCACAGAGGCATTGTCGATGATTCGATTGATAACCATTTCAGAGACGTCAGACCTGATTGGCGCTTTGTCAGAGGCAATTTCAGCAATTTTCCAGGCCAGCTGATTTTCGCGCGCTAATTTTTCCTTGGAAGGGTAGACTCGAACCAAATGTTTTCGCATGCCAGAGATCCTTTGTTTTGAAGACATCCAGACTAGCAAAGGAGTGCGGAGAAAGGCAGAGCAGACCGGCAGTTGACGCAGGTCGCAGGGTGAGACTGGTAGTCAATGGACTTGAGAAAGCGCCTAAAAAGTTCCAATGCTAAAATAAATCGGCCATTGCACTTCGTGTCGGGATTCGTCACGATCCAATTTATAACCCACATCGAGTGCTACTGCTCCCACTGGAGTCGTGTAGCGCAGGCCGACACCGACCGCATCTCGGTAAGGATCTTTGATCGCTTTTGGTAAATCTTTGATGAAGACAGCACCGCCGTCATAGAAAAAAGCGCCGCCAATTGCGCCTGAAATCGGAAAGCGAATTTCAGACTTGAGCAAATACATCGAGGATGAGGTGGTCAGCCGGTAAATTCCAGGATCGACACCGAGGTCGTATTTGTTAGGAAAGGTTTCATCTGGTTGAAAGCCACGAATGGTCGACTGGCCGCCGAGGATCAGACCTTTCTCGTTGAAAGGAACGCCACCCTCCGAGCTGAGATTCTGCAAATAGGCAGTGCGAAAAGAATTAGCCCAGACCCAACCAGGCCGGAAAAAAGATTTGTAATGAGTGAAGCTCGCAAAAGTTCGAAAGTATTTGATCTCTTTCGAGCTTCCGAGGGAAGGATCTGAGTACTCTGCATTCAACCGAGTGAAAGTCCCAGCGGTCGGATTGAAAGGGTGATCGCGAAAATCAAAATCAACAGTTGGACCAGTGGTGACAATTACCAGCTCTTCAGAAGGGACGCAGGTTAAATCCGGATCGAGAGATCCTACGACACAGTTTGCTCTTTGCTGAATGGGAAACTTTCTAAGCTGAGCTTTGTTCCACAAGTCATAGGAGACCAGAATATGCGAAGTAAGATCTTGCTCGACTGAATAGGTGAACTGCTTCAATTCGGTCGCCTGCTTCAAAGTAAAGTCGGAAACAAAAGTGGCTTGAGTGTAGTTCACCCGGCCGCGCATCCGAGTGTCAAACAGGTAGGGCTCAAGATATCCGACAGTCACCTTATTTTCGAGGTATTTCAAATCCGAAATATTGTAATTGCCTTCGAGACGGACCGAAACTCCACGACCGGTTCCGAGTATATTTCGGTAAGCAACTCCAGTGTAACCTCGCAAAGTCAGGCCCTGCTCACTATTCACTCCGGCGCCCAATGTAAACAACCCTGGATCTCGGTCCAACACTCGAACAATCACGGTTCGCTGGGACACCTGAGTTTTTTCTTCCAAGGTTTTAATATCGACGGAATTGAAATGCCCCAATCGTTGCAATCGTCTCGTCGACTCTTCCAATAATTGCGGGGTCAAAACATCCCCTACCTTGAAATCCAACTCTTTGAAAATAACATAATCTTTAGTCAGTGAATTTCCCTCGAGGAGAATGGATGCAACTACTATTTTGGGACCTTCATAGATTTTGAACAGGACGTCAGCTAAAGTGCTGTCGGCGTTGTAATGAACCAGATCATCTTTTTCATTGATCAAGCGCATTTCCAAGTAACCGGTGTTATGATAAAAGTCTTTGATCTTCGCAATCGCCTCATCGAGCTGATTCGATTTTAAAGGTTCGGCAGTTTTCAATCCGACCACCGAAATCAGCTGAGCTTCCGGAAAAGAAGGATTGCCTTCGAACTGGACTGATTTCAAAACTGTTAACGACCCTTCATCTAAACTGACGGTTAAAACCATCTGGTCTTTCGCGGGCCCCATCGCTGTGGCTTTTGAGCTGACAATCTTAGCTCGCAGATAACCTTGATTCTGACGATCGATGACAACATTTTTTAACCCAGTTTCGATTCCTTCACGGTTATAGTACCCTTTGGAAATTAAATCGCTTGAGTGCTCCAGAATGAAGTTCACATAATATTTTTCTGGCAACGACACATGTCCTACCAAATGAATTTCTTTGAGATGAACTCGGGGGCCTTCACGAATTGTCAAAGTGACTTTTTGATGATGAGGTTTGCTGCTTTCAGTTTCTTCGCCGACCACTTCGGCACGAGCAAAGCCTTCATTTAAATAAAAAGTGCGAGCTTTGGTTGCCAGTTCAGCTCCAGAGTTGGGGTTGGCTGTAAAGAAGTGATCAAGATCAAGCGCCCGCTCGACAGCATCCGAATTTTTTTGCACAGCTCCGGAATACTCAAAAAAGAACTCATCCGAGTTTGGAACCGTAAAAGTCAATTTGGCTCGAGACTCGTCTGAATTTAAAGCCGTCTCAGGACCTATAAGTTCCGCTTTTAAATATCTTTTTTCAGAGAACTGATCCCTTAAATCTTTGCGCACTGAGTTTACTAAATTTTCCGTGAGAGGTTCGTTTTTTAATTTTTTACGCAGAATTCGCTCGAAAGTTGCTTTGAACTCAGGATTGGTCGCGATCAGCTCCACTTCGGTGACTTTGGTTTGCATCCCCTCGTTGATCTTCAAAGTCACTTCGACTTCAGTCACCGACAGACGAGCGAACTCCAAATCAATCACCGTGTTTCGAAAACCCTTCTCTTTGTACAACCGTCGGATCCGATCTCCAGCTTCAATCAAGAGCTGTTGATCAAACACGGATTTCTCTAAAATCCCCAAATCATTTCGGATTTCACTTTCGGAGAAGTGTTTCGCACCTTTGATCTGCAAGGCCGTGATCCGACGGGTGCGGCCAATATTCAAATGGAAAACTTCACCAGAGTCAGTGGATTCAGAGCGAACCTGCACTGAATCGTACTGCTCTTGATTGGCCAAAAAGCGAACCAGGTTGTCCAAGTCAGCCAAAGTGAATCGATCCGTTTTAAAGATCGGCAGTTGCTTTTTGATTTCTTCCTGAAGCTGAGATGATAAAGTCGAGAAGTCCAGACTTCGATGGCGAATTGTTTCCATCGGCTCCAATTTCGCCTCCGTTTTCACCTCTTGAGCGAGAGCTAGCTCACCTAAGCCAAATGGCAAGGCGAGAGCAAGCAGCAAAGAAAACGCGAGACCTCGCCTCACTTGAACTCCTTTTTGAATTCAAGATCGAGCCCCAAAATGCTCTGGTTGTCACGGTTGGTTGTTTCAAACGAGCTTGCATTCTCATTCGGCTTTCGATCTTCGTAGCGACCAATGGCAGAAACGTTATCCGTGAAGCTGTACTGCAAAGTGTATTCATTTGACTGCGAGGCTTTGGAGGACAGCTGAGACGCTGCCGCTTTGACTTTTGGTGAAATGTTTTTTGAAATTGTGACTCTTTGAACTGATAAATTCCGAGTGTCGTCGTAGGAATTGGAAACTTGAATCTGCAGTCCGGTGGTCTTCTGTAATTTCTTAACTGGCTCGAACTGTGAAAAAACACCAGCCATGACTCCGCTCGCCGCTGAGTCCTTATTTTCTCGAGCACCTAAACTTTGCTTGTCTAAATTTTGGCTGGTCACGCCGAGAGCGATCAAGGAGACAATGTCCTGATCACTGAGCGGGGGGACACTGGACAGTTTGATCACTGGCGCTTTTGCATTTCCCTGGATCAACATGCTCACGTCATATTCAGAAATTCGCGACCGAGCAGTGACATAAAGTTCAGGATTGATCTCTCCAGGCGAATTGAAACGAACGCTGGCGCTCTGCACTTCAAATATTTTATCTCGGAAAATGGCTTTCGAACCTTTGTCGGCCAGAATTTGGCCACCCAGATCAATTTGCGAAGGGGTCCCGGTAATTTGAACCGAGCCTGTGACACTTCCATCGAGCATCGAATTTTTCACGGTCAGGGGTTTTTCTAAGATCACATTCAAATCCAGGTACAAAGGTTCAAATGCACTTTGCAAAATCATTTTTGGCAAGTAGGAGCTTTGCTTGAGATTTCCATTGGAAGATTCTTCTGGAAGCTCTTTGTCGACGAAGCCATTCAGAACATGGTAAGTGCCAGAAAGAGTGAATGGAAACCAATTGCCTGAAAAAACCACTTCGGCATCACCGCTGGTTCTCACTCGGTCCGGGACATTGAAATTCACTCCATCCAAGTGAGCTCGAACCCGAGTCGGAAGGTTTCGCGGTCCCTCGATCAAAATCGAACCGTCACCCTCAAATGTACCGCCAGCGATATTGCCTAAAAATCCAGTGATGATAATTTTAGACTGAGAAAATTGAACCTCACCTTGAGTCTTTTCGAAAGGATGGGGAAATCCTTTGATTTTAACATAAGCACTTTGAACATTCGCAGTTCCTAAAATCTCTGGCTTGAGCAAGGGTCCTGAGACGTCAGCTCTCACGCTCGCGTGTCCACCCAGTTCCTCTAAAAAAGGCAGAAATATCTGAAACAGACGCAGGTTTGCTTGAGCGTCGATCCGCAAGTTCAGACTGTTTTTAGAAATGTCATTTCCTTTGGCCTCAAAAAAAGTTTGATCACCGTCGACCCGGAAATGATTCAGTGCCAACACTCCGTTGACCATTTTAAATTCCATTGGAGCCGAATTCGCTAAAGACAGCGCACCTCGTTTGAGCAGCAAGTTTTGGATTGAGCCTTGACCAGAGGCGGTCCACAGACCCCCCCTTTCGCTGGAGAGATGAAGATCACCGCTGAGTGAAGCTTGATACTCGTTCAAAAGACCGCCGCCACCAGTGAGTGCAAAAAGTGTGGTGTAGTTCCAGTTTTTGGCTTTCAAGGAAAGCTCGAATGGTCCTGTTTCGTTCAGCGGCAGTTGAAACACCGTTATCATTTGGCCATTGAAAAGATCCAGATCGCCGTTGAAGGACTGTTTGAAAAAGTCCAGATGAAATTTCGAATCCGCTAAATCAGCTTCTTCAATTGAAAGTTGAGAGATCTTTCCGCTGATCTGAATTTCCGGATCAAGAATGAATCCCTTCAGTGTGGCGCTGGCATTGAGGACTCCTGAAATCTGCGAGCCCAGCCGAGCAATGTTTTCACTTTCCTCCAGAGGAAAAGCAGTTGAACTAATAGCAAGATCAATTTGTCCATCGGGGTGGGACACTCCGGAAAGATTCATCTCAGTTTTGCTTTTTAGGAGCTGAGCCTGATCAACTTTCATTTCGCCAGATAGAGAATGCAACTTTAAATTCAATTGCTCAAAAGTTTCGCCAACAATTTGACCTTTTTGCACCGCTGCTTTGAGATTGTAAGAAAGCTTGCCTATGGAAAAAGGGCCTTCGACGTCAAACTCCGCACTGCCTTTCCCACCAGCCTCCATGGGAATTTTGAATTTGCGATCGAAAATTGATAACAACTCAGATAGTTCAAATTTTGAAAATTGCCCTTGGGCTTTTAATTTTTTTAGGTTCAAGTCGACATCGAGATGCCCGCTGTATTGAGAATTTGCCAATGAGCCAGTCAAATCAGAAAAATGCAGAAAGCCTTTTTCATACAATAGAAGAGAAGTCGGACTCCCTAGTTTGAAGTCTTCGAAAGCAAAGTCTTTGGTTTGCAGAGCTAGAGAAAAAGTAGCCGAGTGCGAATTGCCTTGAGTGGATCCTTTTAGAGCCGAAGATCCTTCCAATTTAAATCCGGCCAAACGCTTGAGATTGGTGGTATGAAACTCGGGCGAAGAATAATTGATTCGAAACCCATTTTTGTAATCAATGATGCCATCAGACTGCCCCTGATCTTTCCCGACATGCAGATCAGCCTTGTAACGCACATCTCGCTCACTGACTGTAAAATCACCGTCTGTTGTGAATTCGTCAACTTGAACTATGGTCTCTTCTAGCTTTCGCCCTGTTCGGATCTCCAGCTGCTCACCTTTGGCATGGCCCTGACAGTGAAATGCAACCTGCGGATAGACAGGGCCTTCGCAGTTTAATTTGGTTGCAACAAAAATCTCTAATGGCAAATCATTCAAGCCAATTCTTTGTAGCAACTCATTGATATCAATTTGCTCCGTGGAAAAGTTCCCTCGAACCTGAAAAGATTCATTCGAATCAATTTTTTTTGGGAATTCGATTTCCAAGTCTTTGACGTCGAGCAAGCCGGATTCGTTGGTCAGTGCCACGTGGGGTATTTTCAAAGTGTTATTTAAAAAACTTCCATGGAGCTCGATATCACCAATATCGTAGCGGGAAAGCTTAAGGCTTTGGGCCATCATTTTAAAGCCAGCCGAAACCTGCGATCCTGCTGCCACTTCGAGGCGACCTGAGGCCGTGATCTTTCCTGAGAGATTGGGGAGATGAAACAAGTTTCTAGCCGCCTCTGCAATTTGATCCAACTCGGAGAAAGCTTCAAATTCTATTGTTCCTTTTGATTGCATGAAGATGTGGGGCAAATCAACCAGCGAACCTCTCGCAGTAATGACTGAATTCAGTCCCGTCCACTTGAGGTTGGAGATATCTAAAGTTGTTGGATTCATAACCGCTTCGCCTTGCAAGCGAAAAGGAATCTCACCACTGCCTTGGTAATTAACAATCGAGTCACTAAGATCGATCTGCAAACTGATTCGGTCTTTGCGGTTGATCACCAGCAAATCGCCAGCTGACAAATCCAAATCCAATTTCAGTTTTTTGGAAGCCAGGTGGATTTCAGCCTCATGAACCGCCAGGCGAGAAACCGGAGTTTTTTTCAAAAGCTGAAACAGATCTTCCAGAGGCAGGGGAGTTTTCTTTGGATCCGAAGCTTGCGAACCTGCTGTCTTTGCCAATTGGTCGAGATCAAGCTCCACCACTGGCTTATCGATCAACAAAGTCGAAACAGCAATTCGGCCTGTGGCCAAAACCAAAAGGTCCAACGAGGCTGTGACAGATTCGAGGTGAACAGAAGGAATCTCGATCTCTTTCGAAGAAACTTCAACTCCTGTAAATAATACTTCGGGAAAGAACAAAGACCAATCCACTTGTTCGATTCGGATACGAACTGGAAGTTTTTCGCTGGCCAGCTGATTGATCTGTGAAAGCACCCTACTTTGAATTTGCGGCTTCACGATTCGGTAAATTCCAAAAATCATTCCACAGCCAACGATCACGGGGAGCAAGATCAGCAGAATTCTTTTGCTCATTCAAGGTCCGCTTTCCATTGATTCAACAACGACTGAGCCGAGCGGTAATCTGGCCTAGCTTCGACCATTTCTTCTAAAATCTGAATGGCCGATCCTTTTTGTGCCAGCCCCCAAAGTGCTTGGGCTTTGAGATAGTGGGCAGAAAATAAAGTTTCAGGATCAGCTTTTAATTCTTGTTCAAGGATTTGCACATGTTCGAGCAATTCAGCAAATCGACGGGCTCGAAGCAAAAGATCCGCCTTGATCCATGATCGATCGGGGTTCGAGGGGACATTTTCGAGAAGTTCCAAAGCAGCATCTTCATTGTCCCAAGTCAGCTGAGCGACAGCAAAATCATTTGCTAACCCATCGCCACCTTTCAAATGCTCGGCCATGGTTTGAGAAATCGAAAATAGAAGATTTTTTTCTTCTTCTGTTTTCAAAGCCGGAAGTTCGCTGATTCGAGTGAAGTTTCCCTTTGAATCCTGTGGAAGTTTTGTGGGGCGGGCTAAATACTGTTGGGCTAGATTTTCCCTCATCGAACGCTTCAGCTGTTGGGTTTCTAGGGCTTCTGGATATCGTTTTTCGAGCTCTCGGATTCGCTTATCCTGCTCGTCAGTCAAGTTCTCGACTCGGAACAATTCAATTTCTTGAAGTAGCTGTTGTTTTCGCTCCTGATGGCGAGCTTGAAATTTTTCCTTCCGGGCAAATCTCTGTTTTGCAATTTCAGAATCAAACGCATCTAAGAAGTGAGTGCGAGAGAGGTGAGAAAGAGAAAAATTTTCTTCTGCACCTTCGATCAAAGCTTCATTGATTTCTGGCTCTATTGACTGAGCGGAAAGGAAGAGTCCTTCGGAAAAATGGGCCCAAGGAATCTTGGAGCCGTCGTCTAATTTGCGCAAAATGAAATCGGTTAAAGTAGCAAACAATCCGCTGTGCAAAAGAAAAATTGCTAGAGCTTCAAATGCACTCAAGTTTAACTTTTCATTTTCATATTTTTTTAATAAGCAGTCAGCAGTGAGTTCGACAGATTGGAGCTGTTCGAGCAAAGCTTGAATTTGAAGTTCAATTTCGACTGCAGAATGAAGCTTTGGCAAAGCGGGCTCCTAAGCCCTCCATTTTATGATAAAACTCAGTTAATCTTGAGACTTAATGCACAAAGTTAGGACCAGATTTTGATTAAATTTAGCAGTCGGGTTTCTGAGTAGTTCTTGGTCAGTCTTTATTCGGTCACTCGAGAAACATAAGCGCCTGATTCAGTATCAATTCGGAGCAAATCGCCTTCATTGATGTGCAAAGGGACATTGACGACTAGACCTGATTCTAAAGTGGCGTGTTTGGTAGCGCCAGTGACACGGTCACCTTTCACTCCGGGATCGGTTTGAGCCACTTTTAAGTTCACCGCCTTTGGAACATCGACAGAAACTGGACGTTCGTTATAGAAAAGAACCACAACCTGAAGATTTTCGACCAGATAATTGCTGGAATCTCCAATCTCATGGGACAGAATGCAAATCTGCTCAAAGGTGGTCTGGTTCATGAAGTTGTAACCATTTTCATCTTTGTACAAAAAAGTCATTTCAACATTTTGCACATCGGGTACCTCAAAGCGCTCACCAGATTTAAAAGTGCGCTCGAGCTGCTGGCCTGTCAGGAGATTTCTCATCCGAGTCCGAGTAAACTGATTTCCTTTTCCTGGTTTCACGTGCTGGAAATCGATAATTTGATATGGATTTCCCTCGACCATGAGACGCAGACCTTTGTGAAAATCTGATACTTCGTACATTCGGAACCTCTTTGAAAGTGGAGTCTGGAAAGACGAAGATGCCCGAGCCTCTGAAAAAGGTCAACCGTTGGAGGAGTCGATGATCTGACCTTCGTTGCGTTCTTTAATTCTCTGCAGCAAATTGGTTAGCAGGCGTTTTTTTCGTTCAATCACAGTTTTTTCTCGAGACTGCAGAGGATGCAAAAGATCGGCGCCCTCTTCCGGAACTTCTTCATCTAAAAGTTCAAAGCGTTTGGCAATTTCCTTGTTCGCCGGGCTGCGAAAGTTGAGGTCAGAAAGAATATCTCTGGCTTTGTCCAACTCGTGCCGCACAATCAGGGCATCCACCAAGGACAATTTGCGGTCCAATTCCGTTCCAGAGAGCGAGTTGCTCTTGGCTTTCTCGGGCAGGGGACTCGTCACGGTGTTGGCTTTTAGATTTTGATATTGAAAAATATCTTCTTCGTATTCATCCGCACTGAGGCTTTCCAAGCGCTGAACTGCTGACCTCGCTCGCTCGCTTTGCGGATTGAGGAAGAGAACTCGTTTGTAGATTTTTAAAGCTTCTTTCGGTAGATCCAATTGCAAAAGTGCTTTGGCTAAAAGTTGCAACGCCAATAGATTTTCAGGATCCAAATCAGCTGCTTTTTTAAGAATCGGAAAAGCTTCCCTATGTCGATCTTGATCGGATAGAATTCGCCCCAAAACCACAAAACCACTGGCGTAAGCTGGATGACGCCGAATTCCATCAGAAGCCACTTGCTCGGCTCGCACCCACTCACCCATTTCTCGATAGGCTTCGGCCAAGGGAGCGAAAACTTTGGAGCCGGGATCTCGTTTCAACATGCGCCGGTACTCTTCTAAAGTTTTCTCAGTGACTCTGGCCATACTTCATCTTTGCATTCCCGTTTCGAGCGTGCAAGCATTTGAGCATGATCATTATGGGAATTGACCCCGGCTCTCGGATCACAGGATTTGGCATCATCAGCCTCAGTGACAAAGGCGTAATTCAACACATCAATCATGGAGTTATTTCCATGCGGCCGACGAATGCTTTTCCAGCTCGCATGAAAGAGCTCGGCGAAGGAATGCAAACCATTCTTCACAAATACAAGCCGGCTCAAGTTGTGATCGAGAAAATTTTCTTAGGCAAAAATGCCGACAGCGCTTTCAAATTGGGACATGCACGTGGAGTGGTACTTTATGAGGCCGTCAGACACGAAGCTGAAGTGATTGAGTATTCCACTCGACTGATTAAAAAAGGCATCACCGGCAGTGGAGCTGC
>JAYTZS010000194.1:0-12388 GCA_043741885.1 Bdellovibrio sp.
GAGTGCGAGGTTGGCAGAGATTGGCACCATCGGAAGTAGCATCGCACACGAATTAAACAATCCACTTGGTGGGATCCTTTCCTTTGTTCAGTTGATCAAAATGGATTTGAAAAAAGAAGATCCTCTTTATGAAGATATTCATTCGATGGAAGAGGGAGTGAGACGCTGCAAAGATATTGTGCAGAATCTTTTGGGTTTCACTCGGGACCCCGTGGTGGATGAGGAAACAGATCTGGATCTGCGAGATGTGGTTCACCGGGCAGTTAAAATTGTTGAGCTTCAAACGAAATCTCGTGGCATTGAAGTGAAATTAACTCTTCCTCTAGAGCAATGCGATTTCAAAGGTCATTTCAATCTGTTGTCTCAAGCCGTGAGAAATATTTTGCAAGCGTCAATCGAGGCCTCCATCGAGAGAGCGCAAAATCAAAAAGGTTTTCAAGGTCTCATCGAGATTCGTTTGGAAATTCAAGAGAGCGAATATTTTTTTCGGGTGATCGATAATAGCCAGATGGCAGATTCCTCACCAAGCTTAGGATTGTCAGTGTCTGGGCAAATCATTCACGACTACGGCGGGTCCTTGGAATTTTCTACCCAAACCAAGCCTTTTCGCTTGGCACAATTTACACTCCCCCGTCTAGTTTTTCAGGCCTGAAGCCGCGATTCGGTCGTGGTTTTTTGACAGGTCTGTCAAAGTTCCAATAAACTAAAGAGAACCGGCCACGGAAGGAAGGTTCATGCGCTCATCACGAGTCTTAGTTGTCGACGACGAATCCACACTGCGAACAGCTCTTTTTCGAATTCTCGATCGCAAAGGTTTGAGTGTGATCACTGCAAATCGAATCGATGAAGCCAAAATGCTTTGCCAGAGCGATCAAGTTTTGGATTTGGCTTTGGTGGATTTGAATCTTCCCGATGGAGATGGGATCGATTTGATGACTCACCTAAAGACAGTTCATCCGAATTGCCAAGTGATCATCTTGACTGGGCACGGAACGATTGAGTCTGCAGTTCGAGCCACTCAAAAAGGTGCTTTCCACTTTATCACCAAGCCATTCAACATGGAAGAACTTGTGAGCATCGTTGATAAAGCTCTTGCGCATAAAAAATTGCAGCAAGAAAATCAGCAACTGCGAACTGAACTGCAAAAAAAATATCAGTTCGAGCAGATCATCGGCAAAAGCGAAGGAATACAAACTGTCCTTTCTTTGGTTGAACGAGTTGCCGATTCCGATTCGACAGTTTTGGTCACTGGTGAAAGTGGAACTGGAAAAGAGCTGGTGGCAAGAGCCGTGCATTACAACTCCCCTCGAGTGAACCAGGCATTTATCGCCATCAACTGTGGCGCAATTCCAGCAGAACTGCTGGAAAGTGAACTGTTCGGACATGTGAAGGGAGCTTTCACCGGAGCAATAGCCAATCGATTGGGCCGGTTCGAACTGGCTGATGGCGGAACCATCTTCCTTGACGAGATCGGTGATATGCAACCAGCTCTACAAGTGAAATTGCTGCGCTTCCTGCAACAGCGAAGTTTCGAGCCCGTTGGTGGAGCGAAGAGTGTTTCTGTGAATGTTCGAGTGATCGCAGCAACAAATAAAAATCTGGAGAAACTGGTTGAAGAGGGGCGTTTTCGCGAAGATCTCTATTATCGTTTGAATGTGATCCCTATCGTGATTCCTGCTCTGAAAGAAAGAAAAGCGGACATTCCACTTTTGTTCTCTCATTTTGTTGAGCATTTCAATCGCAACAAAGGTCGCAAACTGACTGGAATCTCTCCGGATACGATGGAGTGCCTGATCAACTATCCGTGGCCAGGAAATATACGCGAGTTGGAAAACTTGGTCGAGCGATTAGCTATCCTCAAGGGCCAAGGACAGATTGAGATCAGCGATCTACCTGTGAAATATCGAACAGCAAGCAGTGAGGCTGAAAATTCAATTCGTTTCGATTTGCCTGACGATGGAATGGACTTCAATACAGCAGTCGATCGATTCGAAAACAATCTGATCTTACGAGCCCTGGAAAAGACCGGCTGGAACCGCAACCAAGCGGCCCTTTTACTACGTTTGAACCGGACCACCTTGGTCGAAAAAATAAAAAAGAAGGGCCTTCGCCCTCCGGGAGACACAGGCTTAGATTCGTCCGACAGCCAAGATCAATCTGAGACAATCTCACCTGCTTACTTCCGACAAGGTCCGGAAATATCTCAATAATCTAAATCCCAATGCGAAAAAGGTCTCAGCTCTTTATCTGGTTTTCCCGATAAGTTCGTATACACGTTGGGAGAATCAATATGTCCACTCCAGGCAAAGTAGTTAAAAAAGGCGAGTTCCTTTTCAAAGAAGGCGATAAAATTCTAAACATGCACCTGATTCAACAAGGTGCAATTTCTCTAGTTTTGATTCGTCCGAAAAAAAATATCGAGTTAGCAACTTTGAGTAGCTCACAAGTGCTAGGTGAGCATGGCCTGTATGGTGGCACGACCTACCCTTTTTCAGCCATTGCATCAGTTGAAACGAAAATCGTCGAGATTCCTGTCGACGCTTTTAACAAAGTGGTTGAAACCGCCCCTCAAATGATCAAAGTTCTTTTGAAATCTTTAGTGGACCGCCTGAAGGCGATGACCAATGAAGTGAAGTCGAACAAGATGGAAAAGGATTCAAGCCCTTGCCCTGAAGATCAAGTGGCAAAAATTTTTGGCACTGTATTTCACACTGCCAATCATAAGGGCACTCGAGACGAAAAAAATCCGCAACAAGTCACACTGGATTGGACAATGTTCAAACAGTACTCTCAACGCATCTTTATTGAATCTCCGAAGCGCTTGGAACAAGCCTTGTGTATTTTGGTGAAGATGAAGCTGGCAAGTTTTGAGATGGGCCGTCCACCAGATGATCCAGAAGGTCCTGAACAGTTGATGAAAGTAAGGATTCTTGATCTAAGCGCTGTCGAAGCTTTTTTTGAGTTTTATCAATATTACTATTTCAAAGGTACGGCGAAGTCAGAAATCCTGAAAGTAGATGAGACTTGTTACAATATCTTGGGGCATTTACTAACGGCCAGCGAAGGTTTACAATTGGATCGCTTCGGAGTCGCCACATTGGATTTTCAAAAAACTTTGGATCACTTTAAACAAAATCTTCAAATCAATCTCAACACCGACCATTTCTCTCGCTTGGAGCAAAAAGGTGTTTTCGCAAAACGCCAGGCTCGGCAAGACGGTACGGTTGTCCTGCAATTTGATCTGAAGGAATTTAAAACCACTCAGAAAATTTGGCGAATTCTCAGAGAGATTGAAAAGTGGAACGAAAAAGGTCTAGTTGACATGAGTGAAGAGGAAACTAAAGGCAAGAAAAAACCGGATAGTCATTCTTGCCCTCAGTGTTCCGCAGCTTCAGCACCTCTGGCTAAATTCTGTCCCGAGTGCGGCTCTAAACTGATTGCAGCTTAAACTTTTTGATCAGCAGGAACCGGCACATTTTCAGCCATTAGTGATAGCATCTCAAACATCACATCCACGCCGACCAGGGATGTGATATCGGCATGATCATAGGGTGGCGAAATTTCGACAATGTCTCCGCCGACCAAATTAGGAATTTTCAAAGACCGCAAAATTCTTTGAGCTTCGTACGTCGTCAGACCGCCGACAACTGGAGTTCCAGTTCCGGGAGCATAGGCTGGATCTAAGCAGTCGACATCAAAACTAATATAAGTAGGAGTGTCGTCAAACTTTGGTAGACCTTGCAAAAAGGAATCTAAAGTTCCCGATCGCACATCATCAATTGTTTTCACATTGATTCCGTATTTTTGAATAAATAAAAGATCCTCGCCCCCGGCCAAGGGTCCCCGGATTCCGATTTGAATCATTTTTTTCGGATCGACCAATCCCTCCTCCACTGCATGCCGAGCAAACGCCCCGTGATGATATTCACAACCCCAGGCAGCTGGATAAGTATCTAAATGGGCATCAAAGTGAATAAACGCTAGTGGTCTTGAGTGGGCTCGCCTTAATGCTCGCAACACTGGCAAGGTCGTCGAATGATCTCCGCCAACCCAAATAAATTTTTTTTTATTTACGATAACTTCGTCAACAAATTTCTCGATTCGAGAGTACGTCTGAGATTGGTCAATAGGCACAGTTGGACAGTCGCCGATATCTGCAATTTTTAGCTTTTGGAAAATATTAATTCCGCGAGACCAGTGAAAGCCTCGACCTAAACTTGAAGCTTCACGAACTCGTGCAGGAGCAAATCTCGGTCCGGGCCGGTAGGACACTCCCCCGTCATAAGGAATTCCAAACAGAGCCACATCAAAATTTTGCTCGGGATGGGCCATAGGCAATCGAAAAAATGTTTTGATACCAGAAAACCGAGGAAATTCTCTTCCGCTCATCGGCTGAAATGAGGTTTCCAAATCTGACTTGCTTACCATCGAGCACTCCTGTTAAATCTTCGAATTCAAGGACAGAATCATGAAAGCAACCCCAAATGAATTAAGCAAGTTGTTACTTGCTTGGTACAAAGAGAATCACCGAGATCTACCCTGGCGCCGTGATCAGGATCCTTACCGCATCTGGATTTCCGAAGTTATGCTTCAGCAAACCACTGTCGCTGCTGTCATTCCTTATTATGAAAAGTTTCTGAAGCGCTTTCCTGATGTGCATTCCTTGGCCAAGTCAACTCTCGAAAACGTGTATGAAATGTGGGCCGGTCTTGGATACTACAGCCGTGCAAGAAATCTGCACAAATCAGCCATCCACTTAGCTCAGAATTCTTTCCCTCAGACAGCAGCAGAATTGTTAGAGCTTCCAGGATTTGGCCCTTACACATCCAGAGCTGTGTCCAGCCTGGCTTTCGCCGAGAAAGTTGGTGTTCTAGACGGAAATGTCATTCGGGTCCTGACTCGGGTTTACGGTTGGAATATCGACTGGTGGATGACGAAGCACCGGCCACAACTCCAGTCCGCCGCCGACTCAATTGCGTCTAAAGGCCCATCGAATCTGCTCAATCAAGGTTTGATGGAGTTGGGAGCGACGGTCTGCACACCACAAAATCCAATCTGTCTACTCTGTCCATGGAAGAAAAATTGCATAGCTTTGCAGACCGATCTGATCTCGCAAATCCCGCGAAAAAAACCTCGCAAAAAATCGGAAGTCTGGGTGTGGAAAGTCCAATTGATCCGGATCGGTGAAAAAGTAGCGCTGATCAACAATGATTATGCTCCATTTTTAAAAGGCAGAATGATTTTTCCCGGGGGCGTTGTTCAGCAAAATGAAAGACCAAAGACCTTTGACCTCAAACATGGGATCACCCATCATGAAATCTACATTCAAATTTATCGTAAAACTGGTCTGCAACCGAGCAAGCACCAGATGGAGAGTTGGCAGTGGGTCTCGACAAAAGATATCAAAAAAATCAATCCTTCCAATCTCATGCAAAAGGTTCTCGAAAAAGTGCTCTAGCTTTGGTTTGCCTGCTGCTCAGCGTATTAGCAGTCAGTGATTGCAGCTCATTACAAAAAAAAGATTTCAAAAATTCTGCAATAGCACCAAATGAGCCACTCCCCGCCTTGGATTTCGAGATCACTCCGTTAGGTTTACAACTGACTCGACTGGGAATAAACGAGGCTCCCTCCCTTTCGCCAGACCAGAAACAAATCGTTTTTACGTCGCGGAAACGAGCAAACCATCTTCAGCAACAAGTCTACATTTTGGATTTAGAATCTCGTCGTGAGCGACGGTTGACGTTCCAGGATGGCGATTGTTCCGACCCCATTTTCCTGAATCAGGGCAAACAGATTGTCTATGCGTCGACAACAGATGAGCTCAAAGAAAATCCCGTTCTATTTCAAAAAAAAGCGGCCCCAAGCCCATGGCCCCCGTCTGACCTCTATATCAGTGATCTAATTGGCGAAGTCATTCTTAGGCTGACGAATCGAGCTGGATTTGACGGCCAGCCCTGGCAAATTTCAGATCGAACACTGCTTTACTCGCGCGCAGAAGGATCGGCTCTCGAAACTTGGCAGCTGCACTTAGATTCTAAATTAGATTCTAAAAAAGATTCTAAAAAGGCCGCCCCTTTACTTGTAGTGCCTGATCATTCCATCGAGAGCCTCCGGATAGCACCCAATCGCACCGTCGCTGCTTGGATTCAGCACTCGCCAGAACAAGTAAGGACTGCATCAGTTCAGAACTTAAGGGCCAGTAAGGACTTAAAATTGCCCGAAGGGAAATTCCGCGATCTTCACTGGTTTACCAATGAGAAACTGCTATTCAGCGCACGAATTCTCAAAAAAGAATTTTATCAAATCTATGTGTATGATGTGAAAACTCAATGTCTACAGAATCTGGTGGAATCGCCGCAAAACCTTTTTTATCCTCAGCCACTGGTAGGCAACACAGAAATTCTGTTTGCTGCTGATCTGGGAAAAGGTTCTCAGCTGTTTAAGAAATCTATTCCCACTTCAGACGCCTGTCTGCAGTGGGAAGTTGTGGCTCCGGCTCCGCCCAATCTGACCGAGGCGCCGCTGAAAAAGTCGTCGAACGAACAGCCTAAGGCGCAAAAGTAGGACTCAAGATCTGCATTTGACTGTCAAGTAAAAGATCAGATGAAACGGTTCGATTGTCTGGCATCAAAAGCATTAATTTCCCCGGTGCCTGGCCTTTATCAAATACGGCCGAAGCACTTTGACCTGCAGGAAGAGTCAATGACTCTGGCAAATTTTTATAAGCCTGAGAATTTTCATCCAAAGAAATCTTTAACCATCTTTTGGCATCATTTCCAAGATAGTCATCCATTTCGACTGCACTGGCATCGTTGAATATAGTCGCAACTTTAATCGCTAATTGACCGTTCGGTCTCTTTGCTAATTTTGTTACATCCGCTTCAACTATCATGATTGAAGAGTGATTGAACACAGTCATTGGAATGGAATCAAGAGCAGCAGGAGCGTAATTCTCTTCAGGCTTCGGGTGTTCTTTGGTTACTGGCAGCACGGAATCTTCTTCGAACTTCTGACGGATAGCTCGTGCTTTCGTCGCATCCAATAAGACACTCATAAATTGAGCAGCGTTCGTCGCCGTTGAAAGACCTTTGACATTGCCAAGTGCAATTCCAGCAAGCTCTTGTTCAGGTTGATCGTCACCATTGGAGTCAATCAAAACAGAAACTTCGCAGGCATTCCAAGTTGTCATGGCATCGTAAAGTTTGACCCCTACTTGCAAAACTTTCAGCTTCTGATCACCGACTGCTTTGTCGACGATACGGTAGCCGACAGCTTGGAGGTCACAAGCGTGGCTCATAAAAATATCTTGCGTCGCATCTTCTTTGCGAGTGCTAAATCCAAGAAGGTTGAATGGCAATGCTAAGCCCTTTTGTTTACCCGAGTTTCCTAAAGTCAGTTCAGAAAGTGATCCAGCGGAAGTTACTTCAGAGCTGGAGTGAACTGTCAAAGCCGTCCCTCGAACTTGAGAGATTTTTTTAATCAGTGCTAAAACAGGGATTCGGTGAATTTCAATACCGGCAGCTGTCAATTTGAGCAGTCCATCCAATTCAGCCTCACTGCCGATGTCACTGAGATGAGAGACGTCGAGACGAAATCGCAGTGCAACGTTCTTTTCTTCACCAGGCGCTAGTTCTAAATCCTGAGGATTCTCTAAAATCAAGCCAGCGTCCGAAGTCATTTCTACTTTCATTGATAGCTTGTCTTTAGAAATATTTCGAATCCGAACATCAGTTGCCAACACTTTATGAAATTCGATGTTGATTTCACCGAGAGAAAAGGCGGTTTTGCTTGCCACAACCCGAGCCAAAGCAGACTGATCCGCTTGCACACGACCGGCCCCCTGCCGAGACAACTGGTAATTCACTTTCTTTTCATCAGAAATTGATTTCGCATGTCCCATCAAGATTGATTTCAATTCCAATGAAGACATTTCCGGGTGAATCTGTTTCAACAAAGTCATCACACCTGTGACGTGAGGACCAGACATTGAAGTTCCTGAAAACTTAACTCCTTTATTTCCTTTGCCCATCGCCGCTGATATCACATTGGAGCCTGGAGCTGAGATTTCTGGTTTCAAGAGCCCATCAATAGAACGGGGACCTTTCGATGAGAAATCAGTCAACGTGTCGATCAGCTCAGGTTTTTCGATTTTATCTGCAGTCTGAAACTGAATAGAGACTTCAGATGTTTTCATTTCTGCTTTCAAAGTGTCTGCCATGGCTTGTGTCACCATCACTGCTGGAATGGCGTAATTGCCTTCTCCACCCATAGAAATAGGATTTCCTGGTTGATTGTTACCTACTACAACTCCAATGGCGCCTGCTTCAAAAGCACGACGGATTTTCTCAGAAAAAGGAACGATTCCGCGGTCAACAAAAGCCACTTTGCCCTTAAGCTGACCTGCAATCTCAGGAGTAAAATCCTTATCAGCAGTTCCAACAAAGACTAACGGGCCCGCGATTGGACCAGCTTCAGCAATTGGCTTTGAAATCGGCCCTTCAATCGCTTCTGCTAAATGGGTCGCGACTGAAGAAGTAAATTTAACAGCAGCAAAATTCCAGTTGTGAGCCGCATCGTCAATCGAAGCTGCAACCGAAATGGCCTCGTCCACTACACTGGGAGCGCCAACGATGTAATCCCGATTCCCTTCATTTCCAGCAGAGGCAACGACGACTGTTCCACCGCTTGAAAGATTTCGAACCGCTTCTCCGTATAGAATATGAGGATTTCCATAAGAGCTCCCCAACGACATATTGACCACGTCCATTTTATCTGAAGAATCCGCATCGCGATTCGGATCTGCGGCATATTCTAGAGCTGCAATGATAACGGCATCCCCGGTAGAACCAGCTGCACCGAAAACTTTGATCGCATAAAGGACAGCTCCTGGAGCCACGCCTGAATATGTCTCGATTCCATCACCGATTCCGGCAACTGTTCCAGAAACATGGCTTCCGTGACCTGCTTCATCCAGAGGATTTTCGTCAGGGATGGGCAGATGCTTTTGGTAGATGGCAGATCCAGAATCATAAGCAGTACCGGCTAGGTCGATTCCACCCGCAACTTTAGCAGTTGGAAATCCAGCGTATGGCTTCGACGGATCAATTGCTTTGTAAGCTTCTTCAGTTCCAGGCCCACCAAACATTGCATGAGTATAATCAATTCCTGTGTCGATAATACCGACTTTCATACCTGTTCCGTCAAAACCCATCTGGTGAACTTTATCAGCGCCAATAAATTTCACTGAATTGCGCTCAACAATAGAGGCGAGATTATTCGTACCCACTTCAGGTTTGTCGGCAATCACAGGACGACCAAAACTCCCTTCTTTTTCGATGTAGGCGACGTGCACTTGAGATTTGAGCTGCTCAAGCAAACTGATCGGAGCGATGATCGCAAATCCATTTAAAACCATGCGATATTTAAATAAAATGCGAATGTCGGAAGAAAGTTTTTTGAGGTCGGCAATCGCAGAAGCTTGCTCATTCTCTAAAGATTGAACCGATTTCGGGTCAACCTGTGTCTTCCCATTGACCTGCTGGGCAGTGGCTAAAAGCGGCGGAGATTGCAATTTGATGATCGCAATGAATTCATCTTGATGAATTTGTCGGTTGCTGAAAATGCCGGTTTCCTCACCACCGAGGTTTTCCAATAGGCTCTTTTGAGGAGTACAGGCTGCCAATAGCAGGAGTGGCAGAATGCAGAGCTTGAAGAACTTTGAAGGCATAGAATCCCCCCCGGGATGGTGTTAGGTCTAGAACGCCAGCGGAAACTACTGGTGTAACATCTAAAATTCAAATAAAACTAAGTTATGGGTGCAGTTACATTTTATGACATGCGGATTGTAAAAATGACTTTATGGACCGTCTTGTTTTTAAATTCCCTTTTGTGTGTTCAGGTTTATGCGGCTCCATACCCCGGTGCCGGCTCATCCTTGCTGGTTGCACCAGAGCGAGGATTATTTTGGCAACGCAGGGGCTTTGAATTGAAATCTGGAACCACCGGGTGGCAATTGGCCCCGCCGCAACAAGAGACTGCCTCGGTTCGCTACCTGAAGCCCGGTTCAACTTCAGCCTCGCTTTCGGTTCAGCTAGAAACATTGAAAGCGGATCTGAGCTTAGAGAACTATGCCAAACGCTGGATGAAAGATTATTCCAATTATGGCTTTGAAGTGCTCGGCACCCAAACTTTTTTACAAAATGGCGCAAAAGGGCTCGTTGTTGACCTTTTTCATAAAAAATCAGATCAACAATTGCGCCAGATTTTATTTTTAAAAAATAAAAATATTGTTATTTTAACCTGCCGCGACGACAGACAAAAATTCCCTCAGACTTTGTTGGGCTGCAATCAAATTTCAAAGTCTTTTGAGTGGCTGCCTAACGCTAATCGCCGAGCAACTTTTTAAAAAATCGACTGACTCTTTTCAACAATCCTGGAGGCGCTTTTTTGCTCGTAGGTCCAGATTTATGATAGCCGTCTTTTGAGTGCGGATGTTTACTTTGCCGTTTCGTAGATTTTGCTCCTGCTGCGGCATGCGCTTTCGAATCCCCATTCGAATGTTGCGGCCGTCTTCCTGGATGAGGCGCTTGTCCCGGTGTTCGAGGTTGTGGCCGAGACATCACAGCTGGAGTTCCATCTGCAGAAATTTGCGCGGGTGATACCTGAGGTCCTTTACCAGATTCACGCTTTCGCGGCTCGCCTGGACCATTTTCCCGAGGAGAGTGTTCACGTCGGGGCCCACGCTCAGGACTTGTGCCGTTGCGACCGCTGGCTCGTTTTTGATCCCTAGGGCCACGGTCTCCTGTGCCGCTAGCAACACGCGGTCCACGCTCTGCCCGTTGAGGAGAATTACCGCCACGTCCACTTGCTGGTGCACGGTCAAAAGGGCGGCCTCCGCCGTCGCTGTTAAAATCTTCTCGTGGCATAGGCTTCATCCCCTTGATCAATTCAGATTCTTCGATCCAACCAATATCAACTTTGTGTTTTAGATAATCTTCGACTCGAGTTAAAGATTCGACATCGCGGTCACTGACCAATGAGAAAGCCCGGCCTTCCGCTCCAGCTCGCCCTGTTCGGCCGATTCGATGCACATAGGATTCCGCATCTTGAGGAAGTTCATAGTTGATCACCATGTCCACGCCTTTGATATCCAGCCCACGAGCCGCCACATCCGTCGCGACTAGAATATTTTTTTCGTTTTCGGCTCGGAACTGCTCCATCACTCGAGTTCTCTGAGCCTGAGTAAGAAGGCTTGAAATTCCCATAGCGGGAACTCCGTTATCACTAAGGAAACGTGCCACTCGTTCGACATTGTGCTTGAAATTGCTAAAAATGATGGCTTGTTTTGGATTGTGTTTTTTCAATAGAGACAGCAAGTACATTGGCTTGTCATGATGACCTACGTGGAAAAGTTCGTCTTTGACATTTTCAGCTTTGGTTTGATCGCGACTGACGTCAATTTCAACTGGCTCTGCGCCAAATTGATAGGCTGTATTTAGAACATCAAAATTTAAAGTTGCGCTGAAAACGAGAAACTGTCGTTCCCGAGGAACTCGAGACAGCACATATTTCATATCCTCTTTGAAGCCCATATCAAACATTCGATCGGCTTCATCGAAAACGATTCCACGCACCTGTTTTAAATCGACAAAATGCTCTTTGTACAAATCAATCAATCGACCTGGAGTCGCGACTACGAATTCAACCTGATTTTTAAACGCTTCTTTTTGTTTGTCGTATCCCGTTCCGCCATAAACAGAAACTCCACGAAGTCCGGAGCCTTCTCCTAACTGAAGAACATTTTCATGAACTTGTTCGGCCAGCTCTCGAGTCGGAACTAAGATTAAAATGAAATTTTGAGAGTTCCAATCAGCGAACGAACGCTGACTCATAAATCCCTTTTGCTCCTCCGCTGTTGTAGCAGCTCCCTCCGGTGCAGCTTCTTCAGAAGGAACAGGTTCGATCACTTGATTTTGTTTTTTTCCTTTGAGAATCCGGTCCATCAAAGGAATTAAAAAAGCGGCGGTTTTCCCAGTTCCAGTTTGAGCCAATCCGGAAAGATCTTTGCCTTCCAGAACATGCGGGAACACCGCCGACTGAATAGGTGTCGTTTCTGCGTAGCCAAGTTTTTCGATTGATGCCAGGAGACTAGGTTCTAGTTGCAGATCAGAGAATTTCAAAATCGTTCCTCGAAAAGGTGAAGTCCGTAAAACCCCAACCTAGCTCAAGAGCTGAGGCCTGTAAACTTTCGAATGGCCTGTAAAAAAGCTTCTGGTTGATCTGAATGTACCCAATGCCCCGCATCAGATATTTCCACTCCCTCAATTCTTGGATTAGCCAAAATCATCCGGTCGAAAGTTGAGCGATCGAGCTCAGTCGAATTTGCGCC